>JADGNW010000187.1 GCA_017883315.1 Blastocatellia bacterium
CTTGCAAACCGATCCAAACAATGCTCTCGCGCTAAACGATCTTGGTTACCAGATGGTGGAACATAACGACCACCTGGAAGAAGCGCTAGCCATGATTCAGCGCGCGGTCAAAGCCGAGCCAAAGAACGGGGCTTATTTGGACAGTCTGGGTTGGGCTTATTTCAAATTGGGTAAGCTCGATGACGCGGAGCACTACCTTAGCGACGCACTGCAACAAGGCTCATCATCCGCGACGATGCATGAACATCTCGGCGACCTCTACGATCGCAAGGGCAAGCCGGAGCAGGCACGAGCGTCCTGGGTTAAGGCGCTGTCAGTTTCGACATCGACTGAACAGTCATTGAGGATCAAAGCGAAGATGTCGGGAGATTCGAAGAAGTAAGCGAATCGATCCGAGCAAGCAGTTTCTTTCGCAGAAGTATCCCGGGAGAGAAACCCATGGAATTCAGACTTCGTCTCAAATCGTACCTGATTACTGTCTCCGTTGGGGTATGTTTGTGCACTCCAATACTGGCAAACGAAACACGACAGAACGGAGAGCGCTCACCCCAACGGCAATCAGGCGATCAGACAATAAAATTTGCGAAAGAAGCCGTCGATAATAATCCTGAATCGGCCGAAGCGCGTTTGCAACTAGGCGAGGCGTACGCACGCGCGATGCGGTACGAGGAAGCTGTGGAGTCATTCAAGCACGCAATACAACTAAAGCCCGATTACGAGCCCGCGCATTTGCAACTCGGAAATGCATATAAGGCACTGGAGCGATACGACGAAGAGATCCTCGCCTATAAGAACGCTCTGGCTGCAATTCCCGATTCAGCAGCGCTCCTTGACAGGTTGAGCCGGGCGCTCATTCAACGAAAACGTCCTGGTGAGGCAATCGATATACAGAAGCATTTGATAGAACTAGAGCCCGATGACGCCAAGGCTCGAGCGATGCTCGGTTGGATCCTGATTAACCTGCGCCGTTATGACGAAGCGGTAGCGGCTTTGAAGGAAGCGATACGACTTCAGCCGGAGTACGCGCCGGCCCACTACAACCTCGGCGCCGCTTACGCCAATATGCAGCGGTTTGAGGAGGCGCTTAGCGAATACAGGCAGTCGCTGGAAGTGAACCCTCCGTACTCGCGGCCCGGGCTGGCACAACATGAGATCGCGGTGATGCTAAAGCAACTACGGCGATTCAGTGAAGCGATTCAGGCGGGTAAGAAGGCTGTGGAGCTCGAGCCGCGAATGCTTGATGCTTACTGCACTTTGGCGCGCTCCTATTTCGAGTTGGGCCGCTATCAAGAGGCAATCGACGTTCTTAAGACGGGGCTCACAATGAGTCCGAATGACGAGATCTTGACCACTTCGTTGGGCGACAACTATGCGGGGCTGGGAAGACTAGCCGAGGCCGAGAAAGCATACCGAGAGGTAATGCGGCTCACTAACGGCTCGGTCGAAGCTCGACTGAGACTTGCATCGGTTCTTTCGAATCAGAGGAAGGACGTCGAAGCAGAAGCATTACTTCGTAGCGTTGTGGAACTTGTGCCCAGAAACACAAATGCGCACATCGCTCTCGCGGTAGTGCTGGAGCATCAAGGCAAAGTCGCGGAGGCCGAGAAGGAAGATCATAAAGCGCTTGAGCTTGAACCCAACAACGCGTTGGTGTTGAACAACATTGGATACTCGATGGTCGAGCGCGGGCAAAGGCTGGAAGAGGCGCTCAACTTGATTCAGAGGGCTGTGTCGGCCGAGCCCGGAAATCCCGTCTATCTCGACAGCCTCGGCTGGGCCTATTTCAAGCTTGGACGGTTTGTGGAAGCGGAGCCACCGCTTCTTGAAACGGCCCGGCAACTCCCAACGGTCGCCGCCGTGCAAGAGCACCTCGGGGATCTCTACGAGGGTTGGGGAAAACCAGACCAGGCGCGAGCCGCGTGGCAACGGGCGCTGTCCCTTTCCACAGAAGGTGAGGAGACTGCGAGGCTCAAAAAGAAACTGGCGGGACCAGCCCGGTAGTAATAAGTAAGAAGTAAGCCAACGCGCACCGTGGCATCATGATGGCAGCTTCTTGATTCGCTCAACAATATCCGTCGTCGATGAGCCTTCAATGTAGGGCAGCGACAGAACCTGACCACCGGCCGCTTCGACTTCTTCACGCCCGACGATTTCATACAGCGCCCAGTCGCCGCCTTTGACGAGCACATCGGGCAACAGGGTCGCAATCAACTCGCGTGGTGTTTCTTCGTCGAAGATCGTCACATAGTCAACGGCTTCGAGCGCGGCGATTACTTCGGCTCGTTCCTGCTGATTCAAGATCGGACGGCCCTCTCCTTTGAGCGAGCGGACTGAGCGATCGCTGTTCAGAGCAACAACCAATGCATCGCCGAGCGAACGAGCCTCGCTCAAGTAGTGCACGTGGCCGGGATGAAGCAGATCAAAACAACCGTTCGTAAACACCAGTCGCTTCCCTTCTCTGCGAAGGCGTTCCCTCTCTTTGATCAGCGCGTCGATGTTGACGATCTTCATCATCGTGTCGATTGAACCACGATATACTCCGTGCCGCAACGCATCGGACAATTTAGGTTCAGAGTTCCGGGTTCAGGGTTCAGAGTTCAGAGTTCGAGGATTCACAGTTCAGCCTTAGGCTGCTGACTACGATGCGCAAGCTGAGGCTTGAACTCTAAACTGAACGCTACCGAGAAACTGGAACAAGTTGCTGTCTGTCGCGTGTTGGGTTCGAGAAATGGACTCGGCAAGATAATTCACATGCTGATGCGCTTTCTCAAAACTTTCTGGGTCAGTAAGAGTTTGGCCTGGCGACTTGTGCGCATTATGCTCCTTCTCGCGGCCGGGCTCGTGATCATCATAATGGCATTCGAAGACAAGCTGATCTACTTCCCCTCGAAATACCCTGACGGCTTCTGGGACGTCGATAACACTCCGTCGCGCGAAGGCGAGATCGTTCCAGAGGTTGAAGACTGTTACTTCGAAACGAGCGTTGGTCTGCGGCTTCACGGCTGGTTCTGCACGCCTCATCGCAAAAGCGGCGGTGCGCTTGCGCCTGTTCCAACAGAGATGGTGTTGCTGTGGTTCCACGGCAACGCAGGCAATATCACTTACCGATACGACATGATCCGAGACATGATGGAGCTGCCGGTCGAGGTCTTCATCATCGACTACCGCGGCTACGGCAGGAGCGAAGGCAAACCCACCGAGCGCGGATTGTATCTCGATGCTCGAGCAGCTTGGGAGTATCTAACAAGCACACGCGGCATTCGTGCGGAACGAATAGTCATCTTCGGAAAATCGCTCGGCGGCGCTCCGGCGATCGATCTCGCCACGCAAGTCCAACCCGCCGGACTAATCGTCCAATCGAGCTTCACGTCGGCGGCTGATGTGGCTGCTGCGGTTCTGCCATTCTTTCCAACGGTGTTCTTGCACACAAAAATGGATTCGATCAAAAAGATTGCGAGCGTGCATTGCCCTAAGCTTTTCATTCACAGCCCGGCCGACGAGGTTATTCCGTATAAGCTTGGGCGTCGTCTCTATGAAGCAGCCCCAGAACCGAAACAGTTCTATGAAGTGCCAGGCGCGCCTCACAACTCGACTTACATCATCGGCGGCAAGCCTTACTTCGACGCGTTGCGTCGCTTCGTGGAGTCGTGCCGACAAAACTGAAACGCCTTGCCTGTTTAGATCCACAGTCACGGTTGATGAATCAATGAGGATGCGGAGTGGCTTGCGTTGACACTCTTCAAACCGCGTTCCTATAATCGAGCCTTGTCGTGATGAGCTGTTCGATATGGCGATGGCAACGGAGACTAGATGGAGGACGACCAACAACCTGCACCGAACTTGAATGATCAAATAGAGGAGCGCAGGCGCTCGTTTGAACAGATCACCCATTTAGGTTTCGAGCCTTACCCGCACAAGTTTGAACGCACTCACTCGATAACCCGGATCGTCCAGCAGTTCGGCCAATCAACTGCTGAGCGACTCGAAACCGAGCGCTCGCACGTGCGAGTCGCCGGTCGCGTTCACGCGATAAACAAAATGGGCAAGGCGGCGTTTGTTCGCTTCACCGACGGCGCTGAGCTTCTTCAAATCTACCTCAAGTCAAACGAGCTTGATGAGCAAACTTGGGAACTGTTCAAACTGCTTGATCTCGGCGATTTCATCGGAACCGAAGGTCGCTTGTTTCGCACTCGCACGGGAGAGCTGTCAATTCATGCCGAGTCGCTGACCTTTCTTGCAAAGGCACTCGTTCCGCCACCAGATAAGTACTACGGACTGCATGACATCGAGTTGCGTTACCGCCAGCGCTACGCCGATCTGATCGCAAGCCGCGATGTGCGGCGAGTGTTCGAGACGCGTTCTCAAATCATCCGTTTGATTCGCCGCTTCTTCGACGAGCGCGGCTACATCGAAGTTGAAACGCCGATGCTGACGTCGCTGCCAACCGGCGCGGCTGCGAGGCCGTTCACGACTCATCACAACGCGCTCGACATCGACTTGTACGCGCGGATCGCGCCCGAACTCTACCTGAAGCGGTTAATTGTCGGCGGATTCGAAAAGGTCTACGAGATCAATCGCAACTTTCGAAACGAAGGAATCGACCGCTCGCACAACCCGGAGTTCACGATGCTCGAGTGGTACGAAGCGTATTCGGAATACGAAGATCTGCTCAAGCTGACTGAAGATTTGATCGCGAGTCTGGTGGAGCAGATATGCGGCAAGATGGTGATCGAATACGGCGAGAACCAGATAGACTTCACGCGTCCATGGACGCGAATGACCATGTGTGAGGCCGTGATTCACTATTGGCCGAATACCAGCGAGCGGCCGACACTCGAAGACTTTTCGACGCGCGACGGTATGTTGCGTTGTGCGGAGACGCTTGCAGACTTGAAATCCCAGATTTCACATTTGAGCTCGCTGGACTACGGCCATCTACTCGGCGAGATATTCGAACACGTCGCCGAGGCTCAGTTGATCAACCCAACTTTCATCACCGAGTTCCCGACTGAGTTGTCGCCGTTATCGAAGCAGAATCAGGACGACCCCAGATTCGTGGATCGCTTCGAATTGTTCATCGCTGGAATGGAGATCGCGAATGCCTTCTGCGAGATCAACGACCCGGTCGACCAGCGGCAAAGGTTCGAGGCGCAAATGAAGCTCCGTGAACGCGGCGACGAAGAAGCTATGGTGATCGACGAAGACTACATCCGAGCGCTGTCGTACGGGATGCCGCCGACGGCAGGCGAAGGAGTTGGGATAGATCGACTGGTGATGATTCTGACCAATCAGCACTCGATCCGCGACGTACTTTTGTTTCCGCACATGCGACCGGAAGCCAAGTAGGCTTAAGCCTGTCAATCCGTGCTGAAGTCCAAAGACTGTACACAGCATTAATCCGGGTCGTAATATTGAGAGAACCATGAACGAGCAGCCATTCCAAGTCGACGTTGCGCCAGGGATTGTTCGCCGGCGTGATCGCGGTCTATGCGTTAAGGGTAAGCGAATAACGCTCTATCTGATAATGGACTTCCTCAAGGACGGCTGGCCTCCGCATCTGCTGCGCGATCAACTACTGCTCACCGAAGAAGAGATGCAAAACGTTGTCGATTACATCGCAGCTAATCGCGAGAGCTTCGAAGCCGAATACGAGGAAGTCGTTCAGCATGCAGCAGAAGAAGAGCGATATTGGCGCGCGCGCCAGGAAGCGTTGCAGAAACGGCTTGACGAACGCGTCGGCCCACCGCCCAACCTGTCCCCGGAACAGGCGGTCGCCTGGGCACGGCTTGCCGCCCTGCGAAAGAAACGCAAGGGTGAAGCGGCTTGATCAAGGCGTTGCTTGACCATGATGTGACCGGTTTCCAGCAATTACTTGCCGGCGCGATCGAGAGTATTGGCTGGCGTGAATATGAGCTTATTGAGTTCACAACGCTGGTTGAAGTCGGGCTCGCGCAAGATACCTCCGATCGCGAGATCTGGCGATGGTGCCAACTCAACGGCTACCTCCTGGTGACGGCCAACCGTAATCAGAAAGATCCAGA
>JADGNW010000024.1 GCA_017883315.1 Blastocatellia bacterium
GCGAAGCGGAGTCATAGCGATCTTGCCGAAGCGACTGCGAGCCGTGTCAGTCAATCATAAGAAATTGGCGGGCCGCAGCGCACCCGCCACCGTTATTGTAGCTCGCGACATCCCATCGTGAAAGTAGCACAGACTCTAGGTAGTGGGGTGATAGTGTGTTGCTGATTCGTTTACCAAGGAGTGGAGATCGCACGGTAGATGAGGAGAGCAGCGCCGATAACAGCGATTACAAGTCCGACTAGAGCGCCCCAGCCGGTGAAATCGAACAACCAAATGATTAGGATGCCTGCTGGGATCATAGCCGCGTAAAGAACTGCGAGCGGTCCAAGGCTTGATTCATCCTTCAGCGGGTCGCCACAACGGGGGCACATTTTGGCCACTGGAAAAACCTGATTGTTACAATTTGGACAGATCACCATGCCTAGTCTTGACGCGGTGCACCGTTTGATATCAGGACAGACTGAAGTCTGTGCTACCTGGCTTCGTCTAGCCGCATATAAGTCACAAGACCCTTCGCAGCAAGGTTTCCTTCTGAGTCGAACACGTCGCAATCACTGACAACAATTCGGCGGCCATCGCGTATCAGCTTCGCGTCAGCAACGACCCGGCCTTTGCTGATGGGGCGAAGGTAGTTAACTTTCATCTCGATTGTTGTGAAGCGAGCGCCGGGTTTGGAAGCGCCAACAATCGCGAACGCCACCGCGGTATCGACTAAAGTCGCAATTGCGCCGCCGTGCATGATGCCCGCGAGCTGCAAGTGCTGTTGGTTGACTTCAAGACTCAAGCGAGCTCGCCCCTGTTCGATCGAATCGAGCTCGATCCCGAGCGACCTGGGGAAGTGATTGGTCTCGAACTTTTCACGAATCAGCCGCAGTTGTTCGGTGGTAATTTCCATTGCTTATCTTTTCCTGGCTCGATTGCTCTTCTCATCATGCCGCTGGCGGGTTGAGCTGTGTCGAATGCTCTCGATCCTGGCTCTCGCCGCTCTTTGTCTTGGAGACCACTGATAGACCCGCAGGTCGCAGTGGCCGCGATCGTCGAAGACAACGCCTTCTGCTTCGAGCATCAAACGTTGAAGGTCCGGTTCCTGAATGATGACACGACCCGTCGAGATTGCGCCTCGAGAATTGATGACTCGATGCCAGGGTATGTTGCGTTCATCGCGCGGCGTTGCGTGCATCGCCCAGCCAACAAGTCTGGGGCTGTAGCGCTCCTCAAGCAGACGTGCGATCTGGCCGTAAGTCATAACTCGCCCGCGCGGAATGCGCAGCACAAGGCGATAAATCTTTTCGAACACCTTGTCGAATCCGGCGCCTGGGCTACGCGGCGACGGAGCGGCACGGCGCCCATTCTTCGTGCCGCCTTTCGTTCCAGCGCGTGGCCGTTGGTTTTTGTTCAGCGTCGTAGTCATAGATCGCGCCTGGGAGCGCAGGCATCCTTGCCTGCTTGTCTGTGCATTGATCGCCTCACTGAAAAACAGGCAGGCAAGGATGCCGCGCTCCCAGGAAACTGAGCCGTCATTATCCGGTTAACCAACGCGAGCCGCAACTTGGTAAACGCGAGGACCAGCAGGCGGTATTATTTATCACTGATCTTGGTTAAGGGGAGGGCGACAGAAAATTGCACGGGTCACCGATTGTCACTCGCGAGATGCCAAATCGCGAGACTCGTCAAGATGACCGGCAATGCATTTCAACCTTACGCTGCGTTGCGGCACAGCTTTGGGGCATCCGAACTGACGAGGCCCTGCGAGGGATGACGCAATTTGTAACCGACGGCTGCCGGAAATTGTCAGCAATCGAATGGCGACATATGCGCCATACTAAAAGTACTTTCTCAAGGCTCACGAGCTAAGCTTCAAACGCAAAGGTGGCTTTGCGTCTTTGTGCTTCAATCCCGGTGCTAGATGGCACAACCATTGCAGAATCAGCATCCGGTTCTAGCAGTTTCGACAGTTTGATTTAGAAACCTCTTCTGCTCAGAGCAACTGCGGGATGCAGAACTAAGGCCGAGAATGGAAGGGAGGACGGGGGCCCTGCCTTCCATTCAAAGCAAAGTCAGAAAAGGCGAGCAGGCCGCTCTGATCAGCATCGAAGCTTGAAGCAACACTGAGAGAAGCGACAGACAAGTAAAATGTTCGAAATGTAGGGGCACACGGGGGCGTGACTCTACATACTTACAAGCCGTCGATGACGAAAGTTATCGGCGGCTCGAATTTTTTCCGCACGAAAGCCCGCTGATCACTTTTCTTCCCGAACACTCTTCTCGTCTGACAAGTCAAATTTCTTTCGAAGCGTTTCGACGCGCGCGCGGACCCGCGTGGACTGCTCGACTAGCTCGGCTGCGCGCTGTTGGTAGGCGGCCTGTTGATTGTGCACGTCATCGAGCGAGCGTTGGATATCGCTGCGGATAGCGGCCTCGGCTTCATCACGGCGCAACCCGCCGCGCAGCACCAACTCACCTTGAATGTTTCGCGAGCGGCGCATGAGTTCCTGTTCGCGCGCGTCGAGCTGCGCTTTGCGATCGGCGGCTTCCTGGATTTTGTCTTCCAGCTTTGCAAGCCGGTCTTCGTTAAGCAGCAACTCCATCATCTCAGAGTTGCGCCCGGTCTCGCGTCTCAACTTTCGAACTTCGTCGTTGAGCAGACCGATCTGAGTTGACAGGCTGGTTATGGCGCGTTGCATTGCCTGGTCCGGCTCCGATGGCTGCGAGGTGTCAGCGGCTTTTTCAACCGGTTCGGTTGCGGGTTTTGGGGAGGGCTTCAATCGAGTCTTCGCGGGCGGCTTTTCTTTGATAGTGTCTTGAGCCGCGGTCAAAGCCGAAGATCCCAGCACTGCCATCATCGCCATCAACAAGCTCAATCTTATTCGCGTCATACCATCACCGCTCCTCGTAGTTCAAATCCTCTGCACCAAGGTTAGTTCCAAATTCCGTGTCGGGCAAATGATCGCTTCCAAAGTTCGAGCATGGCGCGTCGGGGATCGTCTTCGCGTCTTGGCGGGTCTTTGCGACTTTGCGCGAAACCGGCTCTTTGAAGGGGAGTTTCGCGCCAAGACGCAACGATCCGCCAAGACGCAAACCAACCCTCATGATCCAAAGACCGACACAGACTAATCTACGATAGAGAGGTGACTCGTACGGGATTTGAACCCGTGTTACCGCCGTGAAAGGGCGGTGTCCTAGGCCCCTAGACGAACGAGTCGAATGGGCAAGTGAGCCGTGCAGAACTCGAACCTGTGACGAGATGGTTAAAGCTATCAGCGGGTGAAATGCTCACTAACATCGAGCAACAAGGATACACAGACTCACAAGGAATTCGCAAGAAAGCGTCTGTGATTGTCAGACTTGACGCCGACCGCTTCAGAAAGGACGCTTTCTTGTCTGCCCTCTCGCTGGAGTGATATTATTTGGCCGACGTGATCAGTTCGGCATCGATAAAAATCAGCGCTACTTTGGAATGCCAGCGCTAAAAGGGCTAAGACAGAGAACGGACTAGTTGAGAGTCTGAAATTGGCGCCGGGTCGATACTGATGTCAGACTAAGTGCGATGGCTAAAGAAAAAGTCCTCATCGTAGACGATGATCAGATGATTCGCTGGGCGCTTACTGAAGCCTTGCGTAACTGGGGCTACGCGTGCGTTGAAGCGGGAACTGTGAATGCCGCGCTTGCCACATTCGACAGTGATCAACCTGCCGCGGTCCTTTTGGACGTGAACCTGCCCGATGGTTCGGGGCTCGACGGCTTGCGCGAGATCAAGCGCCGGCAACCAGACGCCGTAGTGATCATGATGACCGGCAGCGTGCTCGTGGCGGACACGATTGCCGCGCTGCGCGGCGGCGCTTATGACTTTGTTGGCAAGCCCATTAATCTGGATGAGCTTCAGATTACAATTCGCAACGGCATCGAAGCACAGTCGCTGCGAAAGGAAGTTCGGCTCATTCGACGCGAGCGCGCGCGACAGTTCAGCTTCGATCAAATAGTGGGCGAATCCCCGGGATTGCGTGATGTGTTCGCTCTTGCCAAAAAAGTGGCCGAGAGCGAGGTCTCATCCGTTCTTCTTCAAGGCGAGTCGGGCACCGGCAAAGACATGGTCGCCAAGGCGATTCACTACGGGTCGCGCCGCGAAGAGTTACCATTCATTGCCATCAACTGCGCGGCGATTCCCGCGAACTTGATTGAGAGCGAATTGTTCGGTTATGAAAAGGGCGCGTTCACCGATGCGAAGGCGCGCAAGGAGGGCTTGTTCGAGCAGGCCGAAGGCGGCACGCTCTTTCTTGACGAGATCGGCGAGCTTGAACTGAGCGTGCAGGCTAAGCTGCTTC
The DNA here is from genome assembly GCA_017883315.1 of Blastocatellia bacterium. Taxonomy (GTDB): domain Bacteria; phylum Acidobacteriota; class Blastocatellia; order UBA7656; family UBA7656; genus Onstottus_A. The sequence continues at coordinate 4,323 of JADGNW010000024.1, forward strand.
GAGTGCTCGAAGAGGGTTCCTTCAGGCGTGTCGGCGGGCTGCGAGATCTCCCACTCGACGTGCGCGTGATCGCTTCATCCAATCGCGACCTCAAGGCCGAAAGCGAAACCGGAAAGTTCCGACTGGATCTGTACTATAGACTGTCGGTCATACAGATCGACATCCCGCCGTTGCGCGAGCGCGCCGATGACGCGATCCTGCTCGCGCAGCACTATATCACGCAGTTCAACGAGCGACTTCGCAAGCGCGTCCGCGGACTCACGCCCGAGGTTGCAGAGACGTTTCGCCATTATCCCTGGCCCGGCAACGTGCGTGAGCTGCGCAATGTCATCGAGCGGGTGATGATCCTTGAAGACGGAGATTTGATAACCACAACTTATTTGCCGCGCGGGCTGGGAAAAGAAGGAAGCGACGTGGCGCGCGCCATGACGGCCGCGGTGTCGAGCACGCATGATGCGCAACACGCAGCGAAAACCCAGAGCGATCAACCGCAAACTTCGGGCTTCAGTTTTGAGCTTCCGCCGGAGGGTGTCGTTTTAGACGATGTAGAAATGTCCCTGGTGCGACAGGCCCTTCAGCGCAGCAACGGCAACCAAACTCGCGCCGCCGAACTGCTGGGCATCTCCCGCGATCAACTTCGCTATCGGTTGAAGAAGCTCGAAGAAGCGACCAGCCAGGAGTGAGGCGGGAAAATGGGGCTCGCTCAAACAGCGAGGCCCCCTCATTTCCAGTCGAGCACGTCTCCTGCTTTTAACCTGCCACAACCTGCGACGACATTCCGTTGCGGAATTCTCCGCTGCCAGTTAGCCATTTTTCCCAGCAATACTTGATCAACGGCGCAAATCCCAGCCTTTTCGACGGCACAGACGTTGCACACGAAGAGCGCGCAATGTGTCTCCGCTTGAGGGAGGTCGCCTCGTGACCATCAATGAACGAATAGTCTTCGGACGCATTCTTTGCCCGATCGATCTAACCCCTGAATCCGATGAATCATTGCGATATGGCATAGCCCTGGCAAAGGCCTACGACGCGAAGCTTTTTGTGATCAACTGTGTGGACAGTTACGCGGTCAGCGGCTCGCGCGAACGCGAACACATCAAGCAGCTTCTCGACACCGCAGTTCGAAAGCACCTGCGACTTCCAATGTCAGCAGACTTCAACTGGGAGATCCTGCTGGTTGATGGCGATCCGAAAACCGCCATTGCGCAGGAGGCGGCGGAGCGAAGAATCGACCTTATCGTGATGCGCTCGCGCAGGCGGCCCTACGCGGCGGCGTTGATGGGCTCGACGGCGGAATCAATCTGTCGAACGGCGCCGTGCCCGGTGATGATCACTCATCCCCGCGAACAAGACTGGGCCGGCGTTACGACTAACGAGATCGGACTCCAGCGCGTGCTTGTGGCGTACGACTTTTCCAGCGACTCCGAGCTGGCGCTCTCCTATGGTTTGTCGCTTGCCCAGGAGTATCAAGCTGAGGTTCACATGCTGCACGTATTGCCGACTCGCTCGGTCAGACCGGCGTCGCCCGAGATCGCGTTTCTGCCGTCCGGGGCGGACAACGGATTTCGCGAGGCAGCAAGCCGCCTTCAAAGCTCTGTGCCTCCGGAGACGCGGGTATGGTGCGATGTAAAGCAGGCCGTTCGCGAGGGACATCCTTACCGCGAAGTGCTCTCCTATGCCGATGAGCAGAGCATCGACCTCATATGCATGGGGGCGAGCGGCACCGGGTTTGGTATGCGCGCGCTATTCGGGTCCAATGCAGACCGCGTTCTGCGTCAGGCGCCGTGCCCCGTGCTTATCACCCGCCCGCTGAAGCCTGCGCTTGCGGCACTCACGGCATGAACTTGATCAGCGAGCAGGCGAGGAGGGACTCACGATGAGAATACTACTGGCGATCGACGGATCATCCTTCAGCGATGCAGCCGTCACAGAAATAGCAACAAGACCCTGGCCCGCCGAGTCGGAAGTGAGAATCATCTCGGTGGTCGAGCCGCCATTGTTGCCTACGGTTGAGACCTGGGTCCCGCCGGACAACTACATCCAGGCGCTCGAGCAGGCCGGTGAGGATCAGGCTCGGTCCGTTCTTAGCAAGGCTGTGGATCGAATACCCAGCGAGCAACGCGACAAGCTTCGCGTTAGCACCGAGATCGTCAAGGGTCATCCGAAGCACGCCATCATCGACGCCGCGGAGACGTGGGAAGCGGATCTGATCGTAGTGGGCTCTCACGGCTACCGAGGGCTGACCAAGCTTTGGCTCGGCTCGGTGTCGCAAGCCGTTGCGTCGCACGCGAAGTGCTCGGTCGAGATAGTTCGAAGCCGGCAACATGATGCGTGATTCGTGAAACGTGATGCGTCATAACCTACGGGGTTTTCACGCATCAGCATCACGCCTCACGTTGCACGCCTCACGCATCACGGAGTGTCTGCGATGATCACGCGGCTAAGCCAAGAGGAAGCGCGAGCACTACTGACCACTAGCCGGGTTGGACGGCTCGGCTGTGTGTATGAAGGCGGTCCGTATGTAGTCCCGATCAACTACGTCCTGGACGGCGAAAACATTTACACTCACTCCTTGCCGGGACGAAAGCTTGAGGCGCTTCGCGCGAACCCGAAAGCTTGCCTTCAGGTCGACGAAGTTACAGACGAATATCACTGGCGCAGCGCTATCGCCTTTGGCGCCTACGAAGAGGTTACCAACCCAACCGAACGCGACCGGGCAGTTCGAGCACTCCAGGCGGGCTTTCCGAAGCTGACTCCTGTTGAATCTGTTCCCGTTCACGACGGACAGTCCTCGGTGGTCATCTTCCGCATCCGCATCCAGGAAATCACCGGCGTTGGAGAGAAGTGAACTCGATCTTCGCAGCCTTGCAGCGCTGCATGATGCACCGCTGATCATCTAGCCCCAGCAATACTTCAGACGCTAACCAACTCGCCAATTTGGCTGCTTCCTTTCTTACTTGTGTGAGCGAGTGCAGCTTTGTACCATGTGCTCCGTGTGGCTCCCGGAATCAGATCACCTTGGAAGACCACTGAAACATTAGGCGAGTTAACGAATGGCGACTTCGATAGAAAAAGAAGCGGAAGCGACGCATCGTAAAACCGAAGCGGACTTGCAGAAATCCCTCAAGGATCTCGCCGACATCAAGTTCGCGCTGGATGAATCATCGATAGTAGCGATAACCGATCAGACCGGAATAATAAAATATGTGAATGACAAGTTCTGCGAGATCTCAAAGTACTCGCGAGAGGAGCTCTTGGGACAAGACCATCGCATCATCAACTCCGGTTATCACCCGAAGGAGTTCATAAGGAATCTGTGGACCACAATCGCGAGCGGCCAGGTCTGGAAAGGCGAGATCAAGAACCGCGCCAAGGACGGAAGCATCTACTGGGTGGACACAACGATCGTTCCGTTCTTGAACGGCAAGGGCAAGCCTTATCAATACGTCGCAATTCGCAACGACATCACCGAGCGCAAACACGCCGAAGAACAACTTCGCGAGCAGGCGACGCTACTCGACCACGCTCAGGATGCGATTATTGTGAGGGACTTGAACGACAACATTCTGTTTTGGAATAAGAGCGCCGAGCGGATATATGGCTGGTCCAAAGCGGAAGTCGCCGGCGGGAATATTAAGAAGATTAGGAGCATTGTCTACAAGGACGGCCTCACTCAGTACAATGAGGCGAAGCGGACAGTAATCGGCGAGGGGGAATGGCAGGGCGAACTGCGACAGCTCACCAAAGACGGTAAGGAGATCATCGTCGAAAGCCGGTGGACGCTCGTTCGCGACGATCGAGGCGAGCCGAAATCGGTGCTGGTGATCAACACCGACGTCACCGACAAAAGAAAAATCGAAGCTCAATTCCTGCGCGCGCAGCGAATGGAAAGCATCGGCACGCTGGCAAGTGGGTTAGCTCATGACTTCAATAACCTGCTATCGCCCATCATGATGTCAGTTCAACTATTGCAGGCCAGGATCACGGACGAGGATGGGCAGCGATTGCTCGCAATGCTTCAAGTGAGCGCTGAGCGCGGAGCAGGTCTTGTCAAACAGGTGCTGTCGTTCGCACGCGGGGTCGAAGGGGAACGGATAACACTTCAGCCGCGCCATCTCATCAAAGAGATCGTAAAAATATTGAAGGACACGCTCCCTAAGTCGATCGAGGTCGAGTTTGAAGCAAGCGAAGATCTTTCGGTAGTCGCAGGCGACGCGACGCAACTTCATCAGGTGCTGATGAACTTTTTCGTCAACGCCCGCGATGCGATGCCCGCCGGTGGAAAGCTGACGATCAAAGCCGACAACGTGTACATCGACGAGAACTACGCGCGCATGAACCTTGACGCAAAGCCCGGCCCGTTTGTTCTAATAACCATCGCCGACTCCGGCGTGGGGATATCGCCACACGTCATCAACAGAATATTCGAGCCCTTCTTTACAACCAAAGAGCAGGGCAAGGGGACCGGCCTGGGCCTTTCGACGGCTCTCGGGATTGTCAAAGGCCACGGCGGGTTCATCAACGTCTACAGCGAACCGAGCAGGGGCACTCAATTCAAGATCTATCTTCCGGCAGCCGAGACTCCCTTTACTATTCAGGCAGATTCATCAGCGTCGCTGCCGGTTGGACGCGGCGAGTTGATACTGGTGGTGGACGATGAAATCGCGATACGCGAAATCACGAAAGGGACGCTCGAAGCCTACGGCTATCGCGCGCTGACGGCGGCGGACGGAACTGAAGCGGTTGCGCTGTACGCGCAGCACAAGGACGAGATCAAGGTGGTGTTGACCGACCTGATGATGCCTTACATGGACGGCCCGGTAACCATTCGCGCTCTGCAGAAGCTGAATCCGAAGGTAAGAATCATCGCAAGCAGCGGACTGGCTGAAAGCGGCCGAGCGATCGAGGGCGTAAAGTTGTTTTTGCCGAAGCCCTACACCGCAGAAAGACTCCTCAAGGCGCTGGCGGACGTGATCGCTACAAGATAACCCGGTAGCCTGTGTTGAACTTAAGGCCCAAAATTCGGAGAAGCGATGGCCGCCATCACGCTGGAAAGTGACAGCAACCACCGCCCTCCGCTTCTGAACCCCAGCAACGACTGTTCCTAATTTAGCAGCCCCACAAACGGGCCGAATTTTTATAGGATGATTGGATATCGTGGGAGAATCTCCGCACGGTCCTGCGTAGATTTACTCAAGAGGAATCGCGAATTTCCTGGCAACCGGCCTAAACTTCACCTCTTGTTTGGGGCGTGTCTGGCGTCGGAGTTGCACTCATTGGTTTGTTCCAGGGCATTCTTGTGGTGAAAGCCATCGAGCAATCTCAAGTCACGCCACGCGGACTGACCAGCGCAGACGCAAAAAGACTTCTGTCCGAACATGGCCCGAATGAGTTGACCCCGGCCCGCCGCGCTGCAAACGTCATTCAGATTCTGCGTTTGTTTGCCAACCCGCTGGTAATCATCCTTCTGATCGCAAGCCTCGTCGCAGGCCTCCTGGGCGAAAGGCTCAACGCAGCGATCATAGTCGTGATGGTGTTGTTCAGCGTCGCGCTGAACTTCTTTCAGACGTATCGCTCCGAACGCGCCGCCGAACGCCTGCGCCAGCAGGTTGCGCCTACAGCCGCCGCGCTTCGCGATGGCAAATGGGTCGAAGTGCTTCGGCGGGATGTTGTGCCGGGCGATGTTATTCGACTGCTAGCCGGAGACCTGGTGCCGGCTGATGCGCGCCTGCTCGAAGCGAGAGACCTTCACGTCAATCAAGCGTCGCTCACAGGCGAATCGCTGCCCGCCGAAAAAGAGGCACTCGCGATTGAGCCGGCGAAACAGGATCCAGTAGAAGATCGCGGGATGGTGTTTCTCGGCACTTCAGTTGTGAGCGGCACAGCGACCGCGGTCGTTGTAGCAACGGGTCGGAAAACGGCTTTTGGTGACATCGCGGCGCGACTCGCTGCAAGACCGCCGGAAACTGAATTCGAGCGAGGCACTCGCGCTTTCGGCCTTCTGATAATGCAGACGGTGTTCTTCCTTGTGGCATTCGTTTTTCTCGTAAGTGCCGCGCTTCATCACGATCCGTTTGAATCGCTTCTGTTTGCCATTGCGCTTGCGGTTGGCCTTACGCCTGAGTTCCTTCCGATGATAACCACGGTCACGCTCGGGCAGGGCGCCGTTCACATGGCGCGGCAGAAAGTCATAGTCAAACACCTCGAGGCTATTCAGAACTTCGGCAGCATGGACGTGCTCTGCAGCGACAAGACGGGCACGCTGACCAGTGGCGACACGGTGCTCGATCGGCACCTCGACCCGTTCGGGAATGCCGCTGAGCGGGTTTTTCTTCTGGCATATCTCAACAGCTTTTTCGAAACGGGCGTCGAGGACTCGCTCAACAAGGCGATCCTGCACAAAGGAAGCGCGAGCCCTCTCGACCTCGCGATACTTCACCACGATCACCCAGACATAGCCGGCTACCAAAAGCTCGACGAGATCCCATTCGATTTCGAAAGGCGTCGGGTCTCCATCGTAGTCCAAGCCGGCGAGAATCGTCTGCTCGTAGTAAAGGGCGCGCCGGAAAGTGTACTTGCTGTTTGTTCCGAGCATGAGCTTGATGGTCAAACGTTGCCCTTGGACACCGAAGCGAAAGCGCGATGCCAGGGGACATATGAAGCGCTGAGCGCCGATGGCTTCCGGGTGCTTGCTGTCGCCTATCGAAAATTGCCGCAGCAGACTAGCTATGGCGGGGCCGACGAGCACGACCTCGTGCTTGCCGGATACGTGACGTTTTTCGATCCGCCTCTCGAAGACGCAGCCGAAGTCCTCGAATCGCTTCGGCGCGACGGCGTGGCGGTTAAGATTCTGACCGGCGACAACGAACTTGTCGCCCGGCACGTCTGTTCGCATGTCGGGCTGGACGCGGGCCGCATCGTGATGGGAGAAGAACTGGATCGGATGAGTGATTCGGCCCTGGCTCAGGTGTCCGAGCAGTCCACGGTTTTCGCGCGAGTGTCACCCGCGCAGAAGAATCGAATCATCATCGCGCTCAAGAGTCGCGGTCACGTTGTGGGCTTTCTTGGCGATGGCATCAACGACGCACCTTCGCTTCACGCTGCCGATGTAGGCATATCAGTTTCGAACGCAGTTGACGTCGCGAAGGATGCGGCACAGATCATTCTGCTCGAGCACAACCTGCGAGTGCTGCACGGGGGCATAATCGACGGGCGCAAAGCGTTCGGCAATGTGATGAAGTACCTGTTGATGGGCACAAGCTCAAACTTCGGGAATATGTTCAGCATGGCGGGGGCTTCGCTGTTCTTGCCCTTCCTGCCGATGCTGCCGACGCAGATTCTATTGAACAACTTTCTGTACGACCTGGCGCAGGTGACGATCCCGACGGATAACGTTGATCCGAGCTTCATTCGCAAGCCGCGAAGGTGGGACATCGGCATCATCCGCAAATTCATGCTGTACATCGGACCGATCAGCTCGATCTACGATTTTCTGACCTTCTTCATAATGTTGAAAGTGTTTCAGGCTTCGGAGCAGCTCTTCCACACCGGTTGGTTTGTCGAATCGCTCGCTACTCAGACGCTAGTGTTATTTGTCATACGGACAGGAGGCAACCCGCTGCGCAGCCGGCCAAGTCTGCCGCTCGCAATCACTACTCTGCTGGTTGTAGTGGTCGGCATTGTTTTGCCCTTCACTCCGCTCGGCGGGGTTTTGGGGTTCACTCCGCTGCCGGCGAAGTATTTTCTCTTTCTGTTCGGAATGACCGTGACGTATCTGCTGCTGGTCGAGGTAGTCAAGCGGCGACTAATGCGGACGGTCCTGAATTGAGATAGTGAAAGACCAATGGTGAAACGCTCTGGGGGAGTTATTCCCAGGATAAGAGCGGTGGAACGTTCTTCGTGCGCCGGCAGGTGGAGTGCCAGTGCTCTCATCGGCATCGCCCTAAACCGATTCTCTGAGTAGCAAACACCTCGTCAAGTTCTTCTATTTCATCTTGAGACCGATTGTTTTGGCGATCGGTGCAAGCAGTTGTCAACTTCAGTGACAGTCGTCACGGTCGAGATAGGCGGCCGCGTGCTAAGCTTTCTTGCATAGCATGCAGGGTAAGAGAAAGCCATGGAACCTGAGCGCTTATCGGACTTGACGCGACTGATCGGTGAATTAACCAACATACGCGCGGACATGCTCAAGATCGAGGCCCGTCTCATTTCCGAAGATGCTGAGTTGCCACGGGCCCATCGTCCCAGTGCAAGGAATCTCTCCCACTATCTTGCTTTGCGTCAGCGTGACCTTCGCGAGTTGCAGGAAAGATTAGCTTCGTTGGGCCTCTCCTCGCTA
>JADGNW010000188.1 GCA_017883315.1 Blastocatellia bacterium
CTTGCAAGCTCGCGTCCGCCGCGGAGCATCATCCCGCTCGCCGACGCGCTCAAGTTGAGTGGTCCGTTCGCGGCTTTCAACGGCGCGCTGGTCGTTAAGCGAGAGGGGGACGTTCTCGCTCGCAGCGTGATGTCAACCGAGATCATCTCGGAAGTCAAATCCATCGCGGACGGCTTTGGTTTGGCCGTCTGGCTCTACGACGAACTCGATTGGTGGGTGCCGTGGCGTGATGCGTTCGTCGATCGCGAAGAGCACACTTCAGGGTTTTCAGCGAGGCTCGCAGGTTACGCCGATCGCATAACTCGAGACGCGAACAAGCTGACCGTCGTCGGCAACCCGGAGCTTGTCGCTCAAGCCGAACAGCGAATACTGAGCGACCTTGCGACGGAAGTTTCGGCTTCCCGATCTAAACCGCGCTTTCTCGATGTGACCGCTTACGGAATTCACAAAGGCACAGTCGTCGTGCGACTCGCCAAGCTTCAGAATATCCCGACTGATCGGGTAGCAGTGATCGGCGACGGACCAAATGACATCGAGATGTTCAAGCAAGCGGGCTTGAGCATCGCGATGGGCCAGGCGGTTGATGAAGTGCAAGCAGCGGCGACTTATGTGACTGCTTCGAATGACGACGAAGGCTGGGCGCACGGAGTTGAGAAGTATGTCCTCGGAGTGTCACAGAGCGCCTCGACTTAGAAGAAAAGGTTCGGCGCAGGAGCGTTGCCACAGAACTAAAGGTCATCAAATGAGGACATCCTCACATCGGATACTCATTTTGGCGTTGGGATTTATTTTCTCGACCTTTGTTCAAGGCTGGGCACGATCTGCTCAGCCTCCGACGGACAAGCAACCGGGAGCAGTGAAAGGAGTCATTGTAGACATTCAAGATGCGAGAGTGGTAGGAGCTGCGATTGTTATAACCAACAAGCGCTTCCAAAAGGAACTCAAGTCCGATGATGCAGGAGAATTCGAGATACACTTGCCAACCGGGAAGTACACCATCACAGTGGATGCGCACGGCTTCACCAGATACAAGGGCAAGACAATTAGGGTAAAGCCGAACGAGACACTCAACATCAAAATCGAACTACAGGTTGCGCACTCGAGCTAAGAACGAGTGACTTAAGCAACACTCAACGGCGGCCTTTGTAGTACGGAGAGTTAATGACAACTAGCAATCAAGCAACCGCACAGCAAGCGCAATTCGGCATGATCGGGCTTGCAGTGATGGGTCGCAATCTCGCTTTGAACGTCGAGGAGCACGGCTTCCCTGTCGCGGTCTGGAATCTCGAGACTGAATGGGTCGATAGCTTCGTCGCGGAAAACCCCGGCAAGCAATTCATCGGGGCAAATTCTCTCGAACAGTTTGTCCAGCAACTCGCACGTCCACGCCGAATCATGATGATGATCAAAGCGGGCGCGCCGGTCGATTTGACCATCGAGCGAATCAAGCCGCTGCTTGAAGAAGGCGACATACTGATCGACGGCGGAAATTCCTACTTCAAAGACACGCAGCGCCGCGAAGCCGCATTGCGCAAAGATGGGTTGCGCTTCATCGGCTCGGGCGTCTCCGGAGGTGAAGACGGCGCCCGTCACGGACCTTCGCTGATGCCCGGCGGTGCGCGCGAAGCTTATGAGCACATCCGCCCGATCTTCGAAGCCATCGCCGCGAAGACCGATTCGGGCGCGTGCGTCACTTATGTTGGGCCGGACGGCGCGGGTCACTTCGTCAAGATGGTCCACAACGGAATCGAGTACGGCGACATGCAGTTGATAGCTGAAGCTTACGATATCCTTCGCTCAGCGTTGCGGCTCGAAGCTGCGGAGCTTGCCGACATCTTCGATGAGTGGAACCGCGGACCGCTCGAATCATTTTTGATTGAGATCACTGCGAACATATTTCGCTACCGCGATCCCGAAACAGCCGAGCCGCTGGTCGACCTCGTTCTCGACAAAGCCGAACAGAAAGGCACGGGCAAGTGGACTACGCAAGAGGCGCTCGACCAGAGAGTCCCGATTCCAACCATCGCCGCTGCCATCGACGCACGAGTACTTTCAAGCTTGAAAGAGGAACGTGTCATCGCAAGCAAAACGCTCGAGGGCCCCGGGGTGCAGCGTGCGCAAGCCGACAAGCACAAGTTCATTCAAGCAGTTCACGACGCGTTGTACGCTTCGAAGATCTGTTCTTACGCTCAGGGCTTGAATCTCATTCGCCAGGGATCGGATCAATATAACTGGGCCGTAAACCTGAGCGAGATGGCGCGGATATGGAAGGGTGGATGTATAATTCGCGCGCGCTTCCTGAACTCGATTATGGACGCGTACAATCGCCGCCCGGATTTACCGAACCTGCTGCTCGACGATGAATTCAATCACTGGATGGCGTCGGCGCAGGCGAACTGGCGTCTAGCCGTGAAGACGGCGATTGGGATCGGCGTGCCAGTGCCGGCGATGAGCGCGAGCCTTGCGTACTTTGACAGCTATCGCAGCGCGCGGTTGCCGCAGAACCTTACTCAGGCGCAACGCGACTACTTCGGCTCGCACACCTATGAGCGAGTTGATCATCCCGAACGTGGTCACGTACACACGGATTGGGCCGGAGTCGAGAAGAAGTAAGCGAGAACTTGCGGGTGTTTGCGGATGTTGGGCCAGTCGTGACTTCCGCCGTTGAATGCCATAGACTACCGCCAGACGGAGGCGTGCAGTGCACAATGAGTTCACCGCAATCGTAGAGCAGGACGGGGAGTGGTTCATCGCTTATTGTCCTGAAAACCCGGGCGCTAAGGACAGGGCCGAACAATCGAAGAGTGTCGCGAGAATCTTGCGCACGCGATTGAGTTGACCCTCGAGGATCGACGAGAAGATGCGTTTCGCTACATTCCGGACGATGCCATCAACACCTGCGCAAACACGGCTGCTACTTGAAGAGGGAAGGCCGAGAACATTCTCTTTGGTGTAACCCAGGAACTGGGGAAGTTGAGGCAGTTCCACGCCGCATTGAGATCTCTGACAGATTGGCAAAGAAGATCTGTCGCGGCCGTTCGATACCCGAGATTTGAACTATGACAACCGCGAAAGAAACCTCAGAACCCACAGCACTGGATAATCAAAGCGAGGGCCCGCTGCCCGATGCGCGAATCCTTGCGATCGACATCGGAGGCACAGGACTCAAAGCCGCAATACTCGACATCGACGGCAACCTCTTGACCGAGCGTCATCGCATCGAGACTCCGCACCCTTGCTCAACGGATGAGCTGGTTGACGCTCTGGTGAAACTCGTCGAGCCATTTCCGACTTTCGACTATGTTTCGGTCGGGTTTCCCGGAGTGGTGCGCAATGGCAAGATCATCACCGCGCCCAATCTGGGAACCGAAGAGTTGATGGGCCTTGATCTGGCGGGCGCGCTTCAGCAACGCCTGGCTAAGCCTGTGCGGGTGATCAACGACGCCGACATGCAGGGCTACGGTGCCATCCATGGCAAGGGCCTCGAGATGGTCATCACACTCGGAACAGGCTTCGGTTCGGCGCTGTTTATGGACGGCGTTCTTGCGCCGCACCTGGAGATCGCTCATCTCCCGTTTCGAAAAAACAAAACCTATGACGAGCAAATCGGAGATAAGGCGCGCAAGAAAATCAGCAGGAAGAAATGGAACCGCCGCGTGAAACGCGCCATCGATACGCTGCGTACGCTGACTCATTTCGACAAGCTTTACATCGGCGGTGGAAACGCAGACCAGATCAAGTTCGAGCTCGATTCGGACGTGCAGATCATCTCTAACGAAAACGGCGTCCGAGGCGGAGCATGGCTTTGGCGCAAAAGAGGAAATTGAAAACTGCAAATTGTAAATTGCAAATTGCAAATTGAGCGCGCCGCGGATGATTCTCTTTGATTTGCAGTTTTCAATTTGCAATTTGCAATTTGCAATTCTTTATCCTATGCCGACAGGAATCCTGAAGACTTCTCGCGCGAGCGTGCGCGTCTATCGCGACCCTGAAGAACTCGCGCTCAAAGCCGCTCGAAGATTCGCGCGACTCGCGGACCAGTACGTCGTCGGTTGCGGCAGATTCACCGTAGCCTTGTCGGGCGGTTCGACTCCGCGAGCTATGTTCTCGCTGCTGGCCGCGCATCCGTTCGCCGACACTGTTCCGTGGTCTTCGATCTGTTTTTTCTGGGGAGACGAGCGATGCGTGCCTCCCGATCATCCGGACAGCAACTATCGAATGGCCAACGAGACCTTGCTTTCCAAGGTGCCGGTTCCGGCTCAAAATATATTTCGCATTCCGGCCGAGATTCCTGATCCGGAACGGGCCGCTGAAGAGTACGCCTCCACTCTCACCAAGTTCCGCTTAGCAGAACCAGGCTCGGCAAAGACTGGGACTGCGCCGCTATCAAACCTGCCCCGGTTCGACCTGGTGTTTCTGGGAATGGGACCCGACGGCCATACCGCTTCGTTGTTTCCGCACTCGTCGGCGCTTCAAGCCGGTGAGCAGATAGTCGTCGCAAACTACGTCGAGAAGTTCAACGCTCACCGGATTACCCTGACTGCGGCTACGATCAACAATGCGCGCAATGTGACTTTTCTCGCGGCGGGAGAAGACAAAGCCGAAGTGTTGAAGAACGTGCTCGAAGGGCCGTATAAGCCTGATCTCTATCCTAGTCAGATGATTCGCCCGAGCAACGGCACGTTGTTGTGGATGGTAGATGAAGCCGCCGCGCGCTTGCTAAACGAATTCAAACAGTGATGAACAGGATATACAGGATTGCAGAATGAATAAACGAATAGTTCAAGCATCGCACGTTTCTGTCAATCCTGTTCATCCTGTCCATCCCTGTTAATTGAGAGGAAAGAAATGACCGCACAAACCAAACCTGAACTCGCAAAGATCGGAATGATCGGACTCGCCGTCATGGGCGAGAACCTCGCACTCAACATCGCGCGCAACGGATTTCCCATCGCCGTCTTCAATCGCGACACCACCAAGGTAGACAAGTTCCTCCAGCGCGCGGAAGGCAAACAAGTCATCGGCGCCTACTCGATCCAGGACTTCGTCAACTCACTCGAGAAGCCGCGCAAGATCATCCTTTTGGTCAAAGCTGGCGGGCCCGTCGACGCAGTGCTCGAACAGCTCAAACCTCTGCTCGACGCCGGTGACATCGTGATCGACGGAGGCAATTCGTTCTTTGAGAACACGCGCCGCCGTGAAAAAGAAATGAAAGAAGCGGGCTTCAACTTTATCGGCTCGGGCGTATCGGGCGGCGAGTCGGGCGCGCTGTGGGGACCTTCGCTGATGCCAGGCGGTGACAGAAACGCTTATGAGCAGATTCGTCCGATCTGGGAAGCGATAGCCGCGAAGGTAGACGATGGTCCGTGCGTTACTTACATCGGGCCGGACGGCGCGGGCCACTTCGTCAAGATGGTGCACAACGGAATCGAGTACGGCGACATGCAGTTGATCGCCGAAGCTTATGACATCCTTCGGAACGCGCTTGGCTTGCAAGCCTCGGAGATCGCGGATGTCTTTGCGAAGTGGAATGAAGGCGATCTCAATTCATTCCTCATTGAGCTCACCGCGAAGATCTTCACGGTCGGCGATCCCAAAGGCAGCGGCGCGCTTGTGGACAAGATCCTCGACGTCGCCGGCCAAAAAGGAACCGGCAAATGGACCGCAGAGACGGCGCTTGAACTGGGCGTGGCGATTCCTACAATGCAAGCGGCGCTCGATGCGCGCGTGCTCTCAGGGCTCAAGGCCGAGCGCGTCGAAGCTAGCAAGCAACTGCCTGGACCGTCTGAGAGATACTCGGGCAACAAACAGGAATTAATTGACGCCGTTCACGACGCTCTTTATGCGAGCAAGATCTGCTCCTACGCCCAAGGCATGAACGTGATCCGTCGCGGCTCGGATGAATACAAGTGGAACGTCAACCTGGGCGAGTTGAGCCGCATATGGAAAGGCGGCTGCATCATTCGCGCTCAGTTTTTGGACAAGATCAAGCAGGCTTATCAGCGAAGGCCTGATCTGCCGAATCTGCTTCTCGATCCGGATTTCAAAGCGTGGGTGTTGGAGGCTCAGCCAAGATGGCGGCAAGCAGTGACGACCGCTCAGTCGCTGGGGATTCCGGCGGCGGCGATGTCCGCGAGCCTTGCTTACTTTGATACGTACCGCGCGGCGAATTTGCCTTTGAATTTGACTCAAGCGCAGCGCGATTTCTTCGGTTCGCATACGTATCAGCGGACCGACGATCCCAGCGGCGAGTTCGTTCACACCGAATGGGAAGAGCTTGCAACAGAGAAGTGATCTCCGCGGTTCTTTGCGAGCCTTGGCGTTCTTTGCGAGAATCTGGAGTTCGCGCCAAGGTCGCAAAGAGCCGCAAAGTCAGCGAACATGTTTGAGGAACCGAAATGCCCAGCACACTCGACAATCCGTTGCGTGAAGGAGTAAGACTCGAAAAGACCGCCGATCCTTGCACCGTGATCATCTTCGGCGCGTCCGGTGATCTAACGAAGCGCAAACTCGTTCCCGCACTCTACCGACTGACGCAACAACGACTGCTGCCTGCCGAGTTCGCAATCATCGGATTCGCACGCTCACCGATGAGCCACGACGAATTCCGCGACAAGATGAAAGACGCGATCGTTACTTACTCTGAAGCCAAGCAAGTCGATGAGCAGGTTTGGGAGAGTTTCGCAAAGGGCATCTTCTACGTCGCGGGCGATGTCAACAACGCGGAAGCGTATCAAGAGATAAGCAAACTTCTTAATCAGATCGATCGCGAGCGAGGCACAGCGGGCAATCGAGTGTTCTACCTCTCGACCTCACCCTCGCTTTACGCCGAAGCCATTCAGCAACTGGGCGCGGCCCGCCTCGCGAAGCCCGAAGGAAAAGGCTGGACCCGAATCATAATAGAGAAGCCATTTGGTCACGATCTTGCGAGCGCGAAAGAACTGAACACAGAAGCTGCGAAGGTCTTTGACGAAGAGCAGGTCTATCGTATCGATCATTACCTCGGTAAAGAGACCGTTCAGAACCTGATGGTGTTTCGGTTCGCGAACGGCATCTTCGAGCCGATATGGAACCGCCGCTACGTAGATCACGTGCAAATCACAAACTCCGAAGCGATCGGGGTCGAGGGCCGGGGCGGCTACTACGACACCGCCGGCGTGCTTCGCGACATGATTCAAAACCACGTCTTCCAAGTCACATCTCTGATAGCGATGGAACCGCCGATCAGTCTTTCAGCGAACGCGGTGCGCGACGAGAAGATCAAGGCCATGCAAGCCGTCCGCGCCATTCCTTCCGACCAGGTGAACGAATGTGCCGTGCGCGGGCAATACGCAGCCGGTGCAGTTGAAGGGAAACCAGTGCCCGGCTATCGTGACGAGAAAGATGTGAAGGCCAATTCACAGACCGACACGTTCGCTGCAGTGAAGCTCTACTTCGATAACTGGCGCTGGGCCGACGTGCCGTTCTACTTGCGCTCGGGCAAGCGGATGCCGAAGCGAGTGACCGAGATCGCAATCCAGTTTCGCAAAGCGCCGCTTCAATTGTTCAAGAGCGCAGAGCAGGTGATAGAGCCAAACGTGCTGGTCATTCGAGTGCAGCCCGACGAGGGCATCACGCTCAGGATCGGCGCGAAGGTTCCGGGACAGGTTACGCGGATAAGATGGGTGAACATGGACTTCCGATACGGCGCTTCGTTTGGCGTCCAATCGCCGGAAGCTTACGAGCGGCTTCTGCTTGATTGCATTCTCGGCGACTCGACTTTGTATGCGCGCCGCGACATGACCGAGCGCGGATGGGAAATCGTGATGCCGATTCTCGATGCCTGGCAGAACTCGAAGGAAGAGATTCCAAAGTATGAAGCGGGCACGTGGGGACCCGCCGAGGCAGATGAGTTGATCGAACGCGACGGCCGCGAGTGGCGGCGACCGTAGGCATTTTCCATTTTTCATCTGCCATTTGACATTTGTCATTCTGTCTTCGAAAGGGAAAGCTGCTCGTTCAATGGTCAATAGTCAATGGAATGACAAGTGACAAATGGCAAATGGAAAATGGAAAATGAAGAACGGAAATCTTTGAGATGCCCTCAGTCTTGTGAGGTTTATTCATGAGCACTTCAACTCAACCACCGTCCGGGTCTTGGATCGATGTTGGAGCAATCGAGCGCGAGCTGACCTCGCTATGGCAACAGGCTTCCGAAGCGGAAGACCACGGCGTGATTCGTTCCTCGATCCTGAATCTGCTTGTCTATGCGCCGAAGAACGCGGATGCAGCACTCGTCAACGATATGCTGGCCGGCATAACTGCGGCGCATCCGTGTCGCGCGGTGTTGATGATCGCGGACCCCTCCGCAGCGGGACCGACACTGGAAGCGCAGGTCACATCAAGATGCACCTTGCCCACGGCAACGTCGAAGCAAGTATGCTGCGAGCAAGTGACGATCATCGCCGCGGGCTGGGCAGTGAACGATGTCCCCAGCGCCGTCGCTCCGTTGCTGCTATCGGATCTTCCCGTTTATCTTTGGTGGCGTGCCGTGCCAAGCATCCAGGACAAAGCGCTCTTCCAAAAGCTGGCCGATATTTCGGACCGAGTGATAATTGACTCCGCGTTCTTCGATGATCCGCAGGGTGACCTCGCGAAGATGGCAACGGTATTGAATGATACACCGCGATGGACCGCGATCAGCGACCTGAATTGGGCCCGGTTGACAGCATGGCGTTCGCTGCTGGCGGGGTTCTACGACGCCGTGGATTATCGACGACAGCTCGACCAGTTAGACCGTGTCGTGATCGAGTACGCACCCGCAAACTCCGACCCATCTGCGATCCCGGCCAGAGCGTTATTACTCGGCGCCTGGCTGGCGAGCCGGCTCGGTTGGCGAGTTCAAGCGGGGTCCGGAAAGCAAACGGCCGAGACAACAAGCTTCGAGTTCTCTGCGGATGGCAATTCGATCACCGCCGAATTCACGCGCACGAGCCGCGAGATCGAACCGGGCCACATCGCGCTGGTGACGCTGAGGTGCGCGGGTGATACATC
>JADGNW010000189.1 GCA_017883315.1 Blastocatellia bacterium
CTGCGCGACAATTGATCCCGATAGAGCCTGATCACGATTATGAAATATCAGCGTGGTATCGAAATACAACCCAAACTAGCAGCGTCGCTTTTCTTGCGGTCTTTTGGGGAGAAGATCAATTTGCCTTGGGCAGCACAGGTATCTGGCAGATGAAACCGACTACAGAATGGACCTACCGCAGTTTTGTCATCACTGGCGATCAGATAAGAAAAAGCTTTCCCGGAGCGAACAGAGTGCAACTTTCCTTCGGCGGGTCGACTCGCATTCAAGAGCGTGGAGCCATATGGATTGACGATGTGGGTTTCAGAGATGTTACAGCAAGTCAACGATAGACCGTGCAGGCGAAGGCAAGTCTAAGAGACGGCTTGGCAGAGGTACAAAGAGAGCGTTTCGTACGGTTTCTAAGGCGCTGCCCGCAGCCATGCTGATGCGACACGATAGATCGCGGCTGGACACCAGCAGAAGAGGGGAATCGGATTTATGTCAAAAGCAGTTATCGTGAGCGGAGCCCGAACGGCGATCGGATCATTCGGAGGGGCGCTTGTTGACGTGCCGGCTACCGAACTCGGTCGCGTTGTAATCGAAGCAGCAATCGAACGCGCGGGGGTCGATCGCGCCGACGTTGAAGAAGTGATAATGGGCAACGTGCTTCAAGCGGGGCTCGGGATGAACCCGGCTCGCCAGTCGGCAATCGCGGCGGGCATTCCCGACAGCGTTCCTTCGTTCACCGTGAACAAAGTTTGCGGGTCAGGCTTGAAGTCCGTCGCGCTAGCCGCGCAGGCGATCGCTGCCGGGGATGCTGACTTGATCGTCGCTGGCGGAATGGAATCGATGAGCCGCGCGCCTTATCTGCTCAAGAAGGCACGATCGGGATACAGGCTCGGTAACGACGAGATTGTTGACTCGATGCTGAGCGAAGGGCTTACCTGTGCGATGGCTGCTTGTCATATGGGTGTGACTGCCGAGAACGTAGCTGGGGAGTGCGGCGTATCTCGTGAGGCGCAAGATGAGTTCGCCGCAGAGAGCCAGCGTCGGGCTGAAGCGGCGATCGCTGCCGGGTGCTTCGCTGAAGAGATCGTTCCGGTTATGGTTCCGCAAAAAAAGGGTGAGCGGCTAGCCTTCAAGGTTGATGAGTATCCGCGCAAAGGAACGACTGTTGAGACGCTCTCGCGATTGAAGCCGGCGTTTCAGAAAGAGGGAACGGTAACGGCCGGCAATGCTTCGGGCATAAACGACGGCGGGGCCGCGGTACTGGTGGCAAGCGAAGACCGCGCGCGACTGATGGAGCTTGCGCCGATGGCAAAGATCGTTTCGTATGCGACCGCCGGTGTCGACCCACGCTACATGGGATTGGGACCGGTGCCCGCGATTGAACGAGCACTCGAGAAGGCCGGGCTCGCATTGAAGGACATTGATCTATTCGAGCTGAACGAAGCCTTCGCTGCTCAAAGCGTCGGCGTGATGAGCAAGCTTGGGCTGGATGCTTCGCGAGTCAACGTCAACGGGGGCGCAATCGCGTTAGGGCATCCGATTGGCGCAAGCGGCGCGCGAATTTTGATCACGTTGCTTTATGAAATGCGAAAACGCGACGTGAGACGCGGGCTGGCGGCGCTCTGCATAGGCGGAGGGCAGGGAATCGCCATGATAGTGGAGAGGTAATGAGAATTGCAGCATTGAAAATGATCATTGCGCGATCTAACGCAAATTAGAGTTATCGATGGCTGAGATTGAAAATTCGTTGAGTGCGGGGATTGTCACCGGCTCACCTGTGATCGTAAACCTCCACAGTCCCCGCGAAAAAGTATGGGGTGTCCTGCGCGAGTTGAATGCTGCGGGCGTCTTCCTGCGCGGGATAGACCTGAACACATTCGATGACTGGCTGCGGATGGTAGTTCGCGGCGAACGGAATCTTGGTCTGACTCACGTGTTCCTGCCGATGTGGCGAGTCGAGCGCGTGGCTCTGGACGAATCGGTCGATGACATCCCATCACTCGCCGCTCAATTCTATGCGCGAGTCGGGCTTACACTTAGCGAGTATCTGGACTCAGAATGAGATGGATGATGCTCTTGTAGGCATCGCTGCGTTAAGCCTTCGGGCTACTGGTCACTGGCCTTGAAGATGCTGGAAGACTTCCGGATCCAGCTTTGCAGAATAGTTGATATTCAGCAGCTTGATCTCCTGAACAAACTTGCCGTCCTGTTTCATCTCCCGGCGAACGGGAAGGAGCGTATTTTGCACGACCGCGCCGCTGAATGGAGTGTAGTAGTAATCAATCCTGTACTTGGTTGGAGGCTGTCCTTCAACGAGCTTCAATTCGTACTCGCAGTGCAGGACCCGATAGGTCCTGGTGCTGAGCCAGTAGCGGGTTTTCTCACCATCTGGCGTCGTCAGGTCAATCACATTCGTATCTACACCTACTACAGTCTCAGGCCCGACGTACTCGATCTTCGAACCGTCCTCTTTGTAGCGAAGCAGCGCCATGTATTCGTGCGTCAGTTGAGCCCGGAAGGCGACGTCGGCGCCGCTGCGAGGATTCACATACTGGCCGTTCTGCGCGGACCAAACGCTCGCTCCGTTAAAGCCGATCACGTACTTGATCGGAGGCGCGCTCTGCCCCTGAGCGTTCTCGGGCGCTGATAATTCGAGGTCGACGCGCAGGAGGTCCTGCCACGACTTCTCTTTTCTCATCGACCGCAAGAGGTAGCTGCCCGACAGATCACCCTGGTCGGTCGCGAGCCGGATAGTGCCGGCTTCTTGAGTGGCGGCTCGCGCAATACCCAATTGCTTGCGGCCGCCGTAGGCGATTAACGCAAGCTCGACAACGCCTTCCACTTGAGTCAGCTTGACGGTGCCGGCTTTTGCTTCTTCCTGTTTCTTGGCCTTCTCGAGGTCTTTCTCATTGGGGACCTTTGTGTCGTCTTTTGCCGGCTCCTGAGTTCCGGGCGGCCTTCTAGTGCGCTGTGATTGCGTGATGGATAGCGAATCGGATGCCAGCAACAAAGCCGCCGACAACACGGCAAGCGCAACGCTGCGGCCACGAACACCCGCTCGAATCAGGTCAGTAAGGCTTAACAAGCTCAGCTTGTTTAACAATGTTCAGCATTCCTCCGTAGCTTCATCTTACCTGGTGAGGCCAACCCGCATTTGGAAGCAGACCGGCAGAGTCAGAGTGTAGCATACGAGTCCCGATGATCGCATCTGAAAGACTTGCTTCCTGCGACGGACGGACTGTCACTCTGTCCCGGCTCAACAAAGAGTCAGTCGAGTCTTTCGGCTCGGCAGCGCGGTTCGGCCACGACGGTCTTGAAAGAAGAAAGGCGGACCAACCCTGGCTTCGATCTCGGCGGCTTTGATACAAACTTCTTTTGCGTGTAATGAACGGCGGCTTTGCCCTCGCGCTTAGCTTGAGAGTAAAAGGCCGCGAGTTCGGCGGCCTCCGTGATCGTCCGGTGAGGCACCGATTCACGACTCGGGTTGCGAACGAGCACGTGCGAACCTGGATAATCCCCAGCGTGCAGCCAAATGTCATTTGGTCGCGCTACGCGAAACGTCAGCGCGTCGTTCTCGCGATCATTTCTGCCCACTACAATTTCGTAACCGTCACTCGATCTAAACCTCCGGCCGAAGGCGTTGACCTTTTGACCGCCGCGCACGTGTTTGTCGCTTTGAAGAGCGGTTGGTCGCCCCAGAAGCCGCTCTGTCGCCAGGCGTACTTCGGCAACGCGCTGGTCCGTAGGCTCATGCTCGAGGCGGAGCAAAAGC
This sequence comes from Blastocatellia bacterium, assembly GCA_017883315.1. Taxonomy (GTDB): domain Bacteria; phylum Acidobacteriota; class Blastocatellia; order UBA7656; family UBA7656; genus Onstottus_A. The sequence continues at coordinate 3,764 of JADGNW010000189.1, forward strand.
TCTTTCAGCGGATCGAGGTTGCGACCAACATCACGTTCCCTGGATGCGATCGCCTCAAGTGCGCGACGGGCCTTCTGATACCGAGCAAAATAGTCTGCTGCCGCTTCTTGTAATCTGACACCCTCCGGTATTTCGATCTGAATCTCTCCGGGATTTGGGTCATAGTAATCGACAACGGTAACGCTGCTTCCACTTATTTTGGCGTTGGCTAGATTCGCCAGAATAAGATCGCCATAGCGCTTCAATCTATCGGGATCTTCAAATCGAGCGCGATCAGATTCAATCGCCGTGATCGCAGCCTCGCGTCGTGCGATCTCACGCGTAACCACTTGTCTTAGCGCGGAGTGCTCGGCTCGAAGAGCAATTGCCCGCGCGCGAGCAGAGTAGTACTCATCCGCGGCTTCAGATAGTGATTGGAAACGATATCGCAGCATTCCGCGCGCTTGAACCAATTCCACGTGTGAGAGTAAGAGATCGGCTTTCGGATTAATGAGCTGTCGCCCGACTTGGTCGAGAGGCACCCTCGAATACACGAGAGGAATCGGCTCGCGGTTGAACACATCATCTATCAGCGACTTGAATGCCGCAGCGGGAGTCAAGTCCCCGCAGCGAGCCGCGAACTCGCCTTTCAATTGAGGGCCGAATATGGAGTCGGTCCCCCAGAAGCGATCGAGCGCTTGAGCTGCCGTGATTGAATCGCTGAGATCGCTTGTCAGACTGGCCGGATCGAACGCGCCCGCCGATCGATTCCCGTGAATGAACTCCCCGGAGCCGGTTTGCTCAAACAGTGACGCAACCAAACTTCCCTGATCATCAACTAGGTGAGCGTTAGCCGAGCGCCCGGTGAGCATCAACACCAGCGTAGTTCGAACTCTGTTATCGCCCGCGGCGAGTTTCTCAAAATCCATCTGGACAATTCGATCTAGCGGCGCCTTCCAGATTCCTTCGAGCCTCGCGTCGAAGATGTGTTTGCGAAGCAGGGAAAGGAAGCCGTTAGACTTGCGTTTCTCGGTGAGTAGTTGAGTTGGAAGGGTGCGTGTAATGTAGACCGCCGGACTGGTGCGGTCCATCGAAACAAGCAATTGATGCCCGCCAGCGAGCCTCAGGTCGATTAGCAAGTTCGCGTTTGTCGATGACACTCTGGCTACTGAGCGACCTTGTACTTCGAGTGCGATCTCTTTAACAACGGCCGACAGGTAGAGGTTATCCACGCAGCTATCTTACTTCAGTAGCGGGACGGAAGAAACGAACGCTAAGCAGGTGAGTCCAAAGTGAAAGGCATCAACTAGTGGCGTGTAACATGCGTTTCGCCAGCGATCAAATACCAAGAGTCTGTGTTGAATCCGTCAAATCCGTGTCATCAATGGTCTGTCAGTTCGGGAGATTTCCTTTGCTAGTGCCGCATAGACCACGGATGACGCTGATTCGACGGATCTGCACGGGTGCCACGCCAAACCGCCGCTTTAGAAATCGCGCACCACGACTGTCCCGGAAATGAAATCCTGCCACCCCCGGCGCCTCCTGTCGAACGCCGCCCAGATGATGCCCAGCATTGCCGGTGCAGCAGCGATGAAGTACCCGGCGGTTCGCAGTAAGGCTCGCGATCCTGTGGGCGCTTCAAAGGTCTGCGAGTCTACGATGCGCGTGTTGGTGAGCATCATTCCGAATGTTCTACCGCACAGAGTCTGCGTGAGCGCCAGATAAAAGAAAGAAATCAGTGCGACGATGGCGCCGGATGTAATCCTGGTCTGCGCGCTGGCGAAGTTGCCGTCAGCAATTCTTATGATTGCCAGAAAGGGCGAGCAGCTTGCGGCGACTGCTATCACGTCGACGGCGAAGATCACAGCGTGCGTGAATGTCGAAGGGCTCTCGTTTCTTAGAAACTCAGCGCCGAGCGCTTTATCGACCTTTCGGACTTCAGCCTCGAGGTAATCGAGGGGTTCAAGCTCGTCGATTATCAACGTAGGAGTTTGCTCATCGATATCGTCGGCAAATGACGGTTGTGGTTCCGCGCTCGCGGTGACGAACGTCTTGACGCTTTGCTTCTCGGGCAACACCGGATCGATGCGGGCAGCCCTGGTGAACTGAGTCTGAACAAGCTCAGGTCTTGGCGTAGGAGCGGGTTCGGGCTTCGATTCTATTTCCGGGGCCGGCTCCAAAGCCCGGGCAGTTGCCTGGCGATCGATCGCAAGGCCAACTTGCGTGCTTGTCGGCATTGTCCGCGCGGGTTCAATTTTTGGCAGGGCAGCGCGGCTTGCGTTTTCGCTCGCGCGTTTCACTCGGATAAGCGCCGCCTCAACAATATTGCTACTCGTCCGCCGAGCAGAGGTGGCCGGCATTTCCGTTCGCTCAATCGGCGAGGTCCGAGGTGTTGGATTACGCGAGCTGACGTTCGCGGTATAAGAGATTACCGGCTCGCTCTGTTGTTGGACGGGCACTCCGGTCCGCTTGTCGGCATCGAAAGCACTCACCAACTGTTCGGCGCCGGCAGCAGCTTGCGAGTCAGCGCTGCGCCGGGCTCTGATAGCTCGAACCTTCTCATTGAGCTCAGCGCGCCAGGTTGGAATTGAAACCGGAGCTTCGACAGGCGCCGCGACGCGAGCTCTTTTTGGAAACTCCAACAGTCTTGAATCTGTGGACGCGCCGCCCCGTCTGGATGTGGAACGATGGCAACGAGGACAACGGGTAAGCGTCTTTGCAAACTCATGTCCGCAACCATGACATTTCATTCTAAGTGTACCTCGGTTTATTGGGGGGCATCCTGTGATTCGGGCGCGATACTAGCAGAAAGCTGAGGTCGCGGTCAACAACAAATATTGAAGCAAAGCACTCACTCCAGGACCATCATCCTGCAGCTAGAAATCTCACCGCAAACGCCCAGCGTTCTTGGAAGCCCGATAGTCGATTCACGTAGCTCTGCCGGAGTAAACTAATGTCTACTCCCTCGAGGCGACTTTTCGCGACGGGCCTGCGTTTGCCCCAGGAGCTGTGGCCGCGGCCTCCCCTGCCGGCGCGATAGGAAGACCGAGAGCTTTGCGAACCTCGCCTTCGATCCTACCCCCGATCGCGGGATCAGACTTGATCAAGTTCTTCGCATTCTCGCGACCCTGGCCCAGGCGCTCGCCCTTAAAGCTGAACCAGGCGCCGCTCTTTTCAACGATCTTGTTTTCGACGGCAAGATCGAGCAAGTCACCTTCTCGCGAAATTCCTTCGCCGTACATTATGTCGAACTCCGATTCCTTGAACGGAGGAGCCACCTTGTTCTTGACCACCTTCACTCTGGTCCGATTGCCGACGACCGAGTCCCCGTCTTTGATCGAGCTGGTGCGGCGAATATCGAGTCTGACTGACGAGTAAAACTTTAGCGCGCGGCCCCCCGACGTGGTCTCAGGACTGCCAAACATCACGCCGATCTTTTCGCGAATCTGGTTTATGAAGATCAAGCATGTGTTCGAGCGCGCGACTACTGCGGTCAGCTTTCTGAGCGCCTGTGACATCAAGCGAGCTTGAAGCCCGGGTAGCGAATCACCCATCTCGCCTTCCAGCTCAGCGCGGGGCACTAACGCAGCGACCGAGTCAATCACGAGAACGTCAACCCCTCCCGAGCGAACGAGAGCTTCGGCTATCTCGAGCGCTTGCTCTCCAGAATCGGGCTGTGAGATGAACAGGTCGTTGACATTGACTCCCAGCTTGCCCGCGTACTTAGCGTCCATCGCGTGCTCGGCATCAATGTAGGCCGCCACTCCTCCAGCTTTCTGAGCTTCCGCGACGATGTGGAGCGCTAGTGTTGTCTTGCCGCCCGACTCCGGACCGTAGATTTCCACGACCCGCCCGCGAGGAACGCCGCCTATCCCAATCGCGGCGTCGAGACTGAGACACGAAGTGGATATCGCGGGCACATCCATAACCTTCTTCTCGCCAAGGCGCATTATTGAGCCTTTGCCGAACTGCTTTTCTATGCTTGCAATCGCCATGTCTATGGCGCGGTTACGCTCGGTTCGATCATCTGCCATTTTGTTAATCCCTTTCTGTGGAGGTGACCCAGGAAGGCTCACTATACCAAACCAAAAACCAACTTCCCAAATCAATTGTGACGGTAGTCAATGAAGCTGGCCTTCGAAGCACGCCACGTAGCAGCTCATATAGGTCGCGGATCGATGTTGCCTCGATTCGTAGGACGACCCTCCGTCTTGGTTGGTTTGCTTATTTGTCTAAGGCTTCGAGGTCGAGTGGAAGCAGGCCCAGTCGCTTAGGTTTCCCAGCTTTAGGCAACCTCTTGGCACGGATGTTGCACAAATGCTTTGCGACGGCTGAGTGGATTACCGCAAGCGGTGATCAAAGTTTCTTGAAACAAACGAGCCCGTGTCGCGTTCTAGGGATGGACATAACACCTCGGAAGACCGGGGTTAATACAGTGAACGAGTTCAGAACAGGTGGGAGTACGAAAATGGCTAAGAACATTCAAACAAAACGAATGCAAAGTAAAAATGACGCCGATGTCGTGAAGTGGTCGGCATTGGATCCGAACGAGTTGAAGGCTACGGTTCGCGATGGATTGGTCGGGATGAACATGACTGACCGGGAAGAGTTCATCGGAACCCTTGAAGCGGAAATGAGACGAGCAGGGTTGAACATGCGCGCGTACCTGGTGCCGCTGGGCATCCCTGGGCACAGTCCAGAGGAACTGACGCCAACCGAGGTCGGTCACTTGTTAAGGTTCCTCAAACTCAACATTTCGAAGGCTATGCCGGCAATCGAGCGAGCGCTCGGTCGCTACAGTAGCTTTTTGGTCCCTGATGGTAGGGCGGATGGTAGAACCAGCCATCGAATCGCAGCATAGAGACGCTGAAGCAAAGCGGCGTTTTACTCGTGCCCGCCTGGCTGCTGGTCGCAGCTAAGGTGGGCATTTGAGTTTCTGGCTCTCTTTCGCTCGAATGCGCAAGGACGCCCCACTCACGACTTGCCTTGCGTGGCTTTTTTGCCGCCGGAGCAATCAACTCGACGCGTCTCGCTACTTCCTAAACATGGCAATCCTACTGTAGTATTCCTGCTGCAACAGAATTGGCGTGCTTGCTTTCCACATTCGCAAACAGACAAAGATGAGAGGGGCGTTTCTAGCAATCTACTTGATCTCGCTCTCGTGGGTTTCCACCCCGGGCGCGCCGGCCCAGCAGATTGATTCGAAGGACAATCCATCTAGCAACACAGCGAGCCCCGCCCTCGCGCGCGCGCAGCAGATCATCGCGCTTTCAAGTTCAAAGGAATCTGACGCGCCGGCAAAGCTCAAGCAAGCGCTCGCCGACGAGAGCTGGTACGTCAGAGGCGAGGCGGCGCGAGCGTTCGGCAGGCTCGGAGACAAATCGGCCGGTGCGCTCCTGCTGCCGATGCTTCAAGACGAAAGCTGGTTCGTGCGATTCGCGGCGCTTGAAGCAATCGCGTCGTTGGGCACATCGTCGGACGCGTCCTCGTTGCGCGACGCCCTGGCTTCACCGGACGAGTATGTCCGGGCACGCGCCGCCGCCGCCGCGGTAGCCATCGGCGACTCCGCAGTTGATTCGTTGATTAAAGCGCTTGGCGATAAGGAACCGTTGGTGCGCCGCGCCGCGGCGCAAGCGCTTGGCGAGCTGAAAGCAACAAGCGCAGTCGATGCTCTAAGCGAGCTGTTGAAGGACGAGGATCAAAACATTCGAAAGACGTCGGCCATCGCTCTCGGCCGCATTGGCGATAAGAGAGCCGCCGGCGCAGTCGAAACCGCCGCGAGCTCAAATGCTGACCAGTGGGAGTATGCAGCCTCGCTTTATCGCTTAGGTAATCGCGATCACCTCGATCAAATAACGACCGCTCTGAGAAGTGAATATTCGGATGTTCGCCGGCAGGCTCTTAAGACCCTTCTCGAGTTTGGCGACAATCGCGCCCTGCCCGCGCTCGTGGCGCTCGCTGGTGACGACGGCGCCGCGAAGAGAGGGGAATCGCTTTCGATTCGATTGGCATTAGCCGACGGCCTGGCTCATTTCGACGGCGAGGAGTCGCGCATCGCGCTCATCAATATGCTCAGCGATCCCGAACCCGCAGTGCGCGCGGCGTCCGCAACCTCGCTAGTGAAGAACAGCAGTTCTGATCCAAAGAGCGATTCATCTCAACGCTCGCTGATCGCGCTGGTCGGCGCGCTGAAGAAGGAGACCTCGCCCGGCGTTGTAACAGCGATTACCGAAGGTCTTGCGGTCTTCGATCATGCCCGCGTTGCCGACCTCTTGCTCGACGCGCGAACAGCGGACGGCAAGTTAAGCCCGACCGTATTGGGAGTTCTGGCAGCATCCGGGGTCACAGCCGAGAGCGAGTCGTCGCAGTTGAGCGCGGGCAATGCCGCGGAACAAATTCGCGCCGCGGAAAGACTCGCGCGGCTAGGCGATGCGCGAGCCGTGAGCCCGTTGATCGATGCGCTCACGGGCGCCAAGGATCTTCAAGTCAGGGTCAAGGCGGCCGAAGCGCTTGGGGCCCTTCGAGACAGACACGCCGTGGAGCCCTTAATCAACGCTGCTCGCGCGCCCGAAGCCGAACTCAGAACTGCCGCTGTCAGGGCGCTCGGTTTGATCGGCGATCACGTCGCCGCCGAAGCGCTGTTCGTTGCGCTCCGAGACAACGAGCCGGCCGTACATGAAGCCGGACTCCGCTCGCTGGCTGCGTTTGGAATATCGGTTGAAAGAGTTTCGTCTGATCTCTCGAGTTCTAATTGGCAGGTCAGGGCCGCCGCCGTCACTACGCTTGCGCGCCTTGGCGATCGTGGAGCAGTGCCGCCCATCGTTTCGGCTTTGAAGGATAGCGACAGCCGTGTTCGATCCGAAGCCGCGCGAGCGCTTGGCACGTTTAGCGACCAGGGCGCAACTGATGCATTGATCGGCGCGTTGCGCGACCAAAGCGCGGATGTGCGAGTCGAAGCTACGTTCTCGCTTGGGAGGTTGAAAGACGCCCGCGCGCTTGCTCCCTTGACCTTGTCATTAAGCGATGGCGATCCGCGAGTGAGCCTTGCGGCGGCTGAGTCTCTCGCGCGATTGCAGGACCCGCGCGCGACTCGCGTGCTGATCGACTCGCTATCGAGCGCCGACTGGCGAGTGCGTTCTCGCGCGACCCAGGTGCTTGCACGCATTGCCGGCGAAGGAATGCTGGATCAGGCAGTCGCGCCATTGACGATCGCGCTTGCTGACAGAGACCCGGTGGTGCGTTACTACGCGGCCGAGGCGTTGGTGGGGATCGGCGCAAAGGCGGTTCCTTCTCTGATACAGGCTCTGTATTCGCATCGTCAAAGCGATTGCGACCGAGCGGCGCGTGTGCTCTGGAACATTGGTGGGCCGGCAGTGGATCCACTACTCGGAGTTTTGCAGGATAGAGCCGCGACGCCGGAAATGCGCACGGCGTCGGCGAGCGCGCTTGGAATGATCGGCGACCCGCGCGCGATCAAGGGGCTTGCGTTGCTGCTCAGGGACGAACGCTATTTCGTTCGTGAGCAGGCGTCCAGAGCGCTAGGACGAATCGGAGAGCCCGCCGTTGATCTGCTGCTCGACATGGCCAATTCATCGACACCCGCGACTCGAGAAGCCGCGGTCGCAGCTCTGGGCAGCACAGGTTCGAAGCGTGCAGTAGACAAAGTAGTTGAGGCTCTCTCCGAATCGAATGCCAACGTTCGCTCGGCAGCAGTGAGATCGCTTGGCGAGAGTTCAAGCGAGATTGCCGTCCCGCATTTGATGGCTCTGTTGCGAGATGAATCGAGCGCTCTACGCGCGCAAGCAGCCGCGTCGCTTGGGCGGCTCGGGCCTCTCTCATTACCGAGTCTGGTGTCGGCGCTGAAGGATTCAAGGCCGTCAGTTCGCCAGCTTGCTGCTGAAGCTCTTGGTGACATCGGTTCCAGAGATGCAGTCGCGCCGTTGATCGAGCTCATCACAAGTGATCAGTCCGGCGCGCGCCCCGAGGCAATCGATGCGCTCGGCAAGATAGGTGACCCTGCCGCCGTTGGGCCAATTCTTTCCGTGATGCGGACGGGCTCGCCCTCGGTTCGAAAGCGCGTAACAAGCGCGCTGGCTAGCTTTCGCGATCCTCGCGCAATAGATGCGCTTGCTTTGGCATTGTCCGATCAGAACGAAGAGGTGAGACAAGCGGCTGCGGCTGGTCTCGGTGAAGTTGGAGATGAGCGCGTGATTGCCAGGCTCGAGCGGCTGGCGGATAACGACTCGAGCGCGGACGTTCGCGCAGCGGCTGTGCAAGCTATCCAACGCATTCGCCAGGATCAAAAACCGAATCTTAAGTCCGAACAGCAAAAACCATCGCGCCCGTAATCTGAAAGTTCAAGAACACGATCTACGCACAAGATGAAAAGAACACACGTTGCTTCGTCGATCATCCTAATCTCGCTGCTATTCTTGTTTGGCGGCTGCAAAGCCAGGGACGCAGCTACCGGCAACTCGGCTACCACATCGCCATCCGTTACTGCGAACGCAAACTCTCCGGCCAATTCGAATCAAGCTGCGGAGACGCCTCCGGCCAGTGAACCGGCGAAACTGATCGGCACTTATGAAGCGCGAGAAGTTGAGGACAAGGGCGTCGTGACCTTGATCACTCAAATTAAGACGGCCTTTGTCTTTAGAGCGGATGGCAGCTACTCGCGAGTGTCACAGGCCAAGGGCAAGACTTATCACAGCGATTCGGGTCAGTTTCGAATCGAGGGGCCCGACAAGCTGGTTCTTACGATTCAGATCACCGACAAGAATATAAAGTCTCCGCCCGTGATCAAAACGCAGAGATTCAGCCTTTCTCCGGACGGTGATGAATTGAAACTAACCTCCGCGAACAAGGGCACGGCAACTTATCAAAGAACAGCCAAGCCAAAGGCTTCGTGAGACCGGCTCTTGTCGAATGCGACGCCTGATCTCAACCGCCAGATTTTTCTTTCTCGCGTCCCTCGCCCTGGGAGCCCTGTCATGTGGCGCGTCCACTCAATCGCGTGAATCCAGTTCCGCACAATCTTCCGAAGATGCGGCCGTAGAAGATTCGGGGAAGCGCCTGTCTGGTGAGTTCGACTTGATCTCGCTCGAAGACGCTTACCGTCAGGACAAGACTCAATCTCAAACCGCATTCAGCTTCGACGAGAATGGAAACTTCAAGAGGCAAGATAGATCACGAATAGAAGAAGGCTCGTACTTGATCACTCCGCAGAGTGAGTTGGTGCTCTACATCGAGAAGGTCAACAGCGAACTCCGCGCAGCAGCACGAGTCGAGCGGTACCAGATCACCGATCAACGCGACGATGGCTTCACGCTGCAAGACGGGCCTTCCAGAAAACTCGTGTTGCGAAAACGCTGACGCGGATGAAATATAGGGACGTTCCTCCTTAGAAACCACTAGCAGGCTGCTGAAACAGTCGATGACACACAAGTGTTCAGGTGCAATCCCACCTACTGCGTTGGTTGGATTTCTCTACCTTACAACTTTCTTGCGATTGGCGCTTTGCACTTCTCGCAATAGAACTGTTGCGCTATGATTGGCGTAAGTTGTTGAACGCCTCATCCGAGGTCGAGTAGTAACCCGGAGCAGCCAGCTCCCGAGCCAGATCGCAGTTGGGGGAATTACATGCGCGCCTATGATATTAAGACGGAGCGAGGGCGCGAAGTCACTTTAGAGACGCCCGACTTTCTCGAGCAAGCACGTCAGCTATTATCACGAAGCCTCCCGGTTGAGCTTCGCATGAGCGGAACCAGCATGAGTCCCGCCATCGAAGACGGCGACATAATCACCGTCGAACCAATCACAGATGAGCCTGTCAAACAGGGCGATATAGTCCTGTATCACAGCCGCTTCGATACGGCAGTGATACACCGGGTGATCCGCCTGGAGCGCGCTTTGTCAGAGCGATGCATCGTGACCCGCGCCGACGCAGCTTTGCATAGCGACGGCCCCGTTCCGATGCACAGAGTTCTTGGCCGGGTTAGACGAGTTGAGCGGGCCGGCGAGCGAATAAAGATGGTCGTGCCCATGCGCAGCTTCACTCAAACAGTGCTCACGTGGCTGCTTTATCTGAAGTTCTGGTAGACCGATCACAAGCCAGTACTCACTATCTTCCAGGTGATGGACCTGTAGGGGCGTCCCTTCGCGGGCGCCCCTCATTGGTAATCGAAGTGGGCCTGCAAAGAGGGACGCCGCTACAGGTCGAGGCTGAGTACTAGGATTGAGACCAATCTCACAGCGGGACTATCCTTCCCGAAACGAGCAACCAAATCAGAACGAGCCCAAGCGCTATTCGATAGGCGACGAACACATACGTCGTGTGGTGTTGAAGGTATCTCAACAGGAACGCGATAGAAGCATAGCCCGAGACTCCCGAAACGATTGTCGCGATCGCGATCGCTGCCCAACCGGTGTTGATCGAGTGGAGCGCTTTTGGAAGCTCGAGCAGTCCGCTCGCAGCAACTGCCGGGATGGAAAGCAAGAATGAAAAGCGCGCGGCAGTCTCGCGCGTCAAACCCGAGAACAACCCTCCGGTGATTGTGGTGCCGGACCTGGACGAGC
>JADGNW010000190.1 GCA_017883315.1 Blastocatellia bacterium
AGCGACGAAGAGATGGGTATATTGGAAGCCAACCAAGCGTCACAGAAACTAGCCAAAGTGATGATTGCGCTTGTCCAAGAGATAAATGAGACTGTAAATGTCATTTCCCCCTTACTAGATCGCTTTGATGAATTAAGCGGCGATTCAGCTCGCGGCAAGACGGTGGAGGCGCAGAACATCGCGCATGAAATATCCTCTGAGCTGGATAAGAGTTCATCGCGGATTGAAGAGTACTTACCGGATATCGAGGAAAACATAAAAGTTTCCTTCCAGGTGATGCTTAGATACTTGACGCAGCTTGATCCTGACGACGATCACGGTAGGAAGCAGCTAGATCAATACGAATTGATGTTCACCGAACTGTCGGGAAAAATACCGCTCGGTCTAAAAGGACTGAAGTCGTACCGAAAGTCTGTGCAACAGATAGGGCTCAGAAGCCGTATGCTGGGACCTGCAAGTAACCGAAACATTCAGGCCATCGGAAAGATAACGGACGCTATGAGCCAAATCCAGGCATTCATTTCGAGAGCCATACAAGTGATCGGTGAGCGCGTGAACGCCGGATAAAGGCGTTGACGCTGATCACTACCTGTTATCAGCTAATCACCGGAGTCTTATACGTCTGCCGATTCAAACTCAGAGTTCATCGCCGGGTTGTGGCGGTACATCCGGCACGCGGGCGAGAATCTCATCTACCTTTTGCCAGTCTACCCGTTTGGCGCGTGACTCGATGCTCTCGCGTGTCCGCCAGGCAGAAACCTGTGCCGCTAATGCGAGGGACACAATCTGGTCTACGCTGGCGTTTTGCTTAGCTGCCAGTTCCTCAACTTCCTCTACCAGTATGTCCGGCACCTCGGCTTGTATCGTTTTCATAGCCTTAGTTTGTCAAGAAACTCTCGTGGCCGCAAGAGTTCGACTCCCAATTGTACGGCAGGCAGCAGGTGTCGCACATTGTGGCTGACGATCCGAAACGCATCGGATTCAATCGCGAGTTGGACGAGTGGCTCATCGTCGGGATCACTCAAAATCGGTTTCCAGCTATGTGACAGAAGACTCTGTTCCCCGCGAGCACAGATCGCGTTCAATAGTTCGTCCACGTCTTCGAAGCTCAGCCCAAGCAACAGCGATTGCCGCTTAAGAATTTCTTCGTATTCGAAAAGCAGGTGATTGCTGAGAACCGCCGTCCATTCACCAATCCGCAAACGGCGGAAGATTTCGAACGAAGCTCCCTGTCGAGACCGAAGAGCCGCAACCAGTACGTTGGTATCCATCACGGCTCTCAAATTTGACGCCTCCTCAACTCGATTTGATTGCTCTGTGGTAATTTGAGAATATCGTATTCAGCAGGAAGTTGCAGGCCGTTAATTCCTGTTCAGAACCCCCTCTCTTTCCGCTGGTCATTTTTAGAAATTCTGCTAATGTTCTACCGAGTACCGGAATGAGCACCAAATCCCGAAGGCCTTCACCAAAAAAATCGCCGGCGAATGAAGTGCTGGCTGTAGTCTTGATCGCTGCCGCCATCCTCTTAGTGCTCAGCCTCTTTACTTACGACCCGCGAGACCCGAGTCCCAACTCCGTCGGTCCTCAACATGAGCCTCGCAACGTTATCGGAGTCGTCGGCGCGTTTATCAGCGACGTGTTTCTTCAGTGGTTCGGCCTCGCTTCACTGCTGATCCCCGTGCTCCTGGTCATCGTCGCGCTGCGAGCGTTCTCTACAAACAAGCCCGGATTCCCAACTCGCAAAACCATCGGAGCTACATTCTTGCTCATCGCCTTCTCCGGGTTCATGGCTCTCTTCCCTCAGATAAGGATCGGTCTTTTGACCCGGGCAAACAACGGAGGGGCGATCGGCAAGATCATCGAGACCGGGCTCGCCGGTCTGATGAGCACGACCGGCGCGGCAATCGTGCTGGCGGTGGCGTCGGTGTTGACGCTGATGCTGACGATGGAGATTTCAATCGCTCGCCTCCTCGGGTGGGTTAAGTCACTTCGAGAAGGCCGCGCTGAGATTGACCAAACGAAGCCGTCGGCTTTCAAGCGGCTGTTCGCCCACCTGTTCGCTCGGCTGGAAGCGCGCGCTGAACAACGCCGCGTGCGAGCCGAGCAACGACGAGTCGAGAAAGCGGAAGAGCAAAAACGGAACGAAGAGGAGAAAGCAACGCGCGAGCGCGAACGGCAGATTCAGCAGGAGCGCGAGCGTGAAGTGCGCAGAGGGCGAATGGAAGAGGCTCGGCGGCTCAAAGAGCAGCAACAACCTGCAGCCTCCGGACCGCTAGTCGACCGAATCACAATTCCAGCGCCAGCGCCCGAGATTGCCATCTTCGGAACCGGAGCCGGAACTGGGATGTCGAGCGCCGCCGGCGCTCGGATGGCTACTACTGCCGAAGCACTCGAGGTTGCTCCCGCTCTGCCGGCCACGCGTTTGCAAATGCGCGAACGCGTTCAAGAACATTCCGCGCGAGTCGAACAGATCAAAGCCGGGCGCTCGCCGCTCGCAACCGAGATCACGATGGATCCTACGGTCGCCGAGATGATCTCGACGGCTTCGATAGTCCGAACCGCAGCGACAGACAAAGCGGAAGCGGAAGCAAAAAGCGCGAAGCAACAGACTCGCCGAAAGAGCGCGATTGAAACGCTGGCGGGGTATACCTACAAGTTGCCGACGATAGATTTGATCGAAACGCCCATCGGCCACTTCGAACAGGCCGAAGAAGAACTCCGGGATCGGGCTACAATACTTGCAGAGAAGTGCAAAGAGTTCTCGGTCACCGGTCACATTCACCGCATCAATCCCGGCCCGGTCGTCACTACGTTTGAGTTCAAGCCTGACCCCGGCATCAAGTACAGCCGCGTGGTCGGACTAGCCGATGACCTTTGCCTTGCCCTCAAAGCCGAATCCATCCGAATAGATCGTATACCGGGAAAATCGACCGTCGGCATCGAAGCTCCGAACGCGCAACGAGAAAAGATATCCCTTCGCGATGTGATCGAATCGGCGAAGTTTCAACAATCCCCTTCCAAGCTTACGATCGCGCTGGGCAAGACAATCAACGGCGAAGAGTACATAGCCGATCTTTCGAAGATGCCGCACCTTTTGATTGCGGGTGCAACCGGCGCAGGCAAATCCGTAACGCTCAATGCGATCATCTGCTCGATGCTCTACAAAGCGTCGCCCGAAGAAGTGAAGTTCATCATGGTCGATCCGAAACGGGTCGAGCTTGGACTCTACGAAGGCATCCCGCACTTGCTGACTCCAATTGTCACCGATCCCAAGCGCGCGTCGAATGCGCTGAAGTGGGCGGTGAACGAAATGGAAGCGCGTTACCGCAAGCTGGCGGCGTTGGGCGTTCGCAACATCGAACAGTACAATCGCCAGGTCCTCGAGATGACCTCGCCGTCACTTTTCGACGATCCGTCTGAGCCGCTAAAGCCGCTGCCCTACATCGTCATCGCGATCGACGAGCTCGCCGATCTGATGATGATCGCGCGCAGTGAGGTAGAGACTTCGATCGCACGGCTCGCGCAGATGGCGCGCGCAGTCGGCATACACCTGATTCTTGCTACGCAGCGGCCGTCGGTTGACATCATCACGGGCGTGATCAAAGCGAACATCCCTTGCCGAATGGCGTTCCGAGTTTCGTCAAAAGTCGACTCGCGCACGATAATCGATTCCAACGGCGCCGAAGCGCTGCTGGGTCAAGGTGACATGTTGTTCCTGCCGCCGGCGTCTTCTAGACTCGTCCGAGTGCACGGCTCGTTTGCAAGCGAAATCGAGATCAAACGAATCACCGACTTCATAAGAAAGCAGGCCGAACCCGACTATGATGAAGAAGTCACGCTCAGCGAACAAGAAACGATGGAGGCTGACGGATTCGAGGGCGAACAGGACGAGTTGTTCGACGAAGCGCTGGCGATTGTGACCGACATGGGCCGCGCTTCCACGTCGGTGTTGCAGCGACGACTATCGATCGGATATGGACGGGCGGCGAAGATTCTCGACAGCATGGAGAGACAGAGATTCATCGGGCCGGGTGAAGGCTCGAAGCCTCGAAAGGTCCTTCAGGCCGCGCACGAGTTTCGCGAGCGAATCGCCCAAAGACTAGAAGAGGACTTTGACTAGATTAGGCAAGAAATGGATGCAGAATCCCCCGATTTTACCGAGAAATCCCGCAGAGTTTTGCACAGCATTTCAGCAATTCTCTGGGGCCGCTTCGAAGTCCATCGAATAAACCCAGCAAAACGAGAGCCTTGGTCGGCAACTGAATAAATAACTAGACTTCAAGGCGCTTAACAAGTTTGAACAAAATGTGTGCAAAGAGCTAAAAGTCCGCGAATCTCAGAAGGTTGCGTCCCCGCGAGGGCCTTTTTCAACAGGGTTTTCCACAGATTCTGTGGAAACCGTTGGTGACAACGTCGAGTTACAATAGAGATGACAAACAACAAGCCCTACATCGCGGCCTCGAGTTACCTCAATGCTGCCCCACTCTGTTATAGCTTCGTTTACGGAGCGCAGAAAAACCGTTGCGAGTTTTTGTCCGATGCAGCTCCTGCCCGGTGTGCGGAGATGCTTGCAGAAGGCCGCGCGGATGCGGCGCTGATTCCGGCAATTGAGTATCAGCGCATTTCGGGGCTCAAGGTGGCGCCTGGTGCGTGCGTTGCTTCCAAGAGAGAAGTTCGAAGCGTGCTCCTGGCATCACGAGTGCCACTTGAGCGGATACGAACGGTCGCGCTGGACAACTCATCACGCACTTCGGCTGCGCTCATTCAAATAATTCTCGGGCACTTTTGCGGCGTCGAAGCTACATATCGTCAGTCGCCACCCAAGCTCACGGATATGCTTGAAGCAAACGACGCGGCGCTGATAATCGGTGATCCGGCGATGTTGATCGATCGATCGTCGCTTCACGTCTATGACCTTGCTGAAGAATGGCGCAAGCATACCGATCTCCCTTTCGTGTTCGCTTTCTGGGCGATTCGCGCGAACTCAACAGCGTGGCCCGATAGCCCCATTAGCCCCGTTAGCAATGATTTGGAAGAAGACAGAATCGACTTCGACGCAGCCAAGGTCGAAGGCCTTGAGCATGCAGAGCAGTTGGCGGATATTTACGGCAAGCGACTTGGGCTTGCAAGCAGCGATCTCTTCAGCTACCTGACCGATAACATTAGCTACGACCTTGATGAGGAGTGCCTGCGCGGGTTGAGGCTTTATTATGAGCTTGCTTATCAGTGCGCGCTGATCGCGGAACCACGCGATCTCGTCTTCCTTCCTTGATTCGGGCCTTGATCCGGCAGCGCCTCGATCCAGGGATCGTCGCCCGCTGCCAAACGCTCGACTGGCTACTGGGCAGTGTCACCTTGCTGTGCAGTCTGGGTTGCAGCTTCAGCGTGAGGTTGTTCCGCACTCTCCTCTATCGTGTGACTGCCAAGAATCCGACGTCCTTCTTCGCTGCGCGGATCGATAGTGCGAAGGTGTTTTCGACCTTGCATCTCCCAAATCGCCGTTACTGCGCCATCCTTCTCGACTGCGTGATAAATTACCTCTTCGTTCTCTGGCATCTAGCCCTCCTAAAATAATCTTTCAAACTTGAAAGCTCGATTCTAAAGGCGTCCCTCTACTCTGTCCAGCAAATGGAGAAAGGCGATCAAAGACTGGCAGGAAAGCTAACGGGTAAACCCGCCGCCAAGAGCGCTGGCTTAGTTGGGTGAAACGCGGCGGACTACTACCAGGGGAACACCAAGCTGAGTAGATCAATCTCTTCAGCCTCGGCGTTTGTGGTCGGGGCGGTTAACCTGTTCTGTCCTTGTTCTCTGTCCTGGTCTTTTTGTTGTTGCTCTCTCATCTCGCGGCGAAGCTGACGCTGGAGTTGATTAAAGCGCTGAACCTGATCGGGCGTAAGAACGCCGCGCACCTGTGAGCGAACCGTAGCATCAATTCTTATCTTGTCCGCCTGCGCCGCTGCGAGCGCCTCTGTAGCGCGGCGCACATCTGCCTCACTATATGGCTCGCTCATTATGGCTTGATCAAGCGCCTGGCGAGACTGCCGCAAGCGACGACCGGCAGCAGCAAGTTCATCTACGTGACCTCGCCGAATCTCTTGCATGCGCATCCGTTGCTCGGAAGTAAGGCCTATGGCCTGCATCAAACGCTGCTGAAGTTGTTGCTTCTTGATTTGATTCGGACCCAGCGGCCGATTGCGTCCAAGCTGCGGAACACCAAGAGGTCGATTGACTCCGCGCTGCCCAGCGGGGGAAGCGGGGCGACGTACCTGCGCATCAATCGTCTGCGCTGGCGTTCGACCAATCGGGACTTGAGCTGAAACCACTACTGAGTTAAACGCCAATCCTATCGCAAAGAAAAACGGGGTTGTGAGGACCTTCTTCATATCTGCACCACTCGCGCACGCATACTTTTTTCCAGAGTTTAGACCAACCGAGGCTCGCGAAAGTCTGAATTATTCTAGTTTGAGGCGGCGAGCGCAAGGCCCAGATTAGATTGGATTCAGCGGACCTATCGCTGCAAACATTCTCAGCCTGGTTGTCGCTCCGAACCGCCAGCATGCGCTCGATCGCCAGACGAGCACCCTGCATAATATCGGGCTCGAGTGTGATCTCAATCTTGTCCTCGACCAGCGCTCGTCTGACCTCCGCCAACTAGTCGCGTTGACCGCGTCAGTTGCCACGTACTAGAATCGCCTTACGGTTGGCTCAGTTTGTACCGTTTGAGCCAATCCAATTACCAAGAGGTTACTGAAAGGGAGCATCGCACAAAAATATGAGAGAACGTGACCGCGAGATAAAGCGCCGCCGCCAACGCTATCAGAAGCGTAAGAAGCTTCGTCAACAGCTAGCCGCGTCTGACGCTAATTCCGACCAGCAGAAGCTCGAAGCCAAGATTCGCAAAACATTTCCCCAGCAGAGAGCTGCGATCTGAAGATCTGCCGCGCAGTCGAGCGCATAACAAATCGGGCGAGCAAGCAAAGCTTTTATGGCTCTGCTGCTCGCCCTTTTGATTTGAGAGAAGCGCCCCGACGAACTAACAAGACGAAACTAACACTCAGAGTAGCCGCAAGCGTAACAAGTCTGGCAGCCTTCGATTCGCACGAACGCTGAGTCGCCGCAGCTCGGACAGAGGTCTACAGAACCCGCGGCCGCAACGGACGCCTTGTGCGCCAGTACAGCATCGGGCGAATTATACACTCCCATTTCGGCGCCCTGGCCGTCCCCCTCAGTGCCCTGGCTTATGTTCAAGTAGTTCTCTGCGAGAGATTGTCCGACTGCGTCAGGCAGCGACAACACTCGGCGCTTGCCGAAGCCGTAGGAGCGCGCGCCCCCGATGCCTGTGATTTGCTTTACTATCTCGCGAACGCGTTCGAGCGGTGAAACCGGCGATGCCATGCGAAGGATCAGCGACATCAATCTTCCCATCGCTTCAGCCATGGCCTTGATGTCCGAACCCGCCTTTCCAATTTCAAGAAAGACTTCGAACGGGTGGCCATCCTCGTCTTCATTCATCGTGATGTGCGCGGTCCCCGAAGGCGTATTCTTGCTTACCGTGTGGCCGCGTCGTTTGTACGGACGAGGCCGCACCTTCGGCTGCCAGCCGGCATCGCTTTGAACCAGGTCGCTTGAGGAAGCTCTGGATTGTTCTTCAATCGCCGTAACCTGAACGGGCTGCTCGGCAACAGTCACCGCGCTCGCGGCTTTCGATGGTGATTCGGCGGCCTTCTTGTCTTCTTCTTTTAAGTTGAGCACCTGCACGTCACGCGAGCCGTCGCGGTATATCGTGCCGCCCTTGCAGCCCGAACGATAGAGCAGTTCGTATATCTCGCGCGTCTGCTCCGGGGTGTAAGACTCAGGCAGGTTGCAGGTCTTGGAAATCGAGGAGTCGACCCATCGTTGAATCGCGGCTTGCACCTTGACATGTTCCTCAGGCGCGAGATCCATCGCAGTCACAAAGTACCCGGGCAGCGGCTCGCCCGGATGCGCCTGCTGCCACTCCTCGAGAACTCTCACTCGCTCCTCGTGCTTGCCGAGCCGCGACTTTCGAAAGTAATTCCAGAAATAGAACGGCTCAATCCCAGTCGATGTGCCCACCATCGTGCCGATCGTTCCGTTTGGCGCTTGCGTCAGCAAAGTGACGTTTCGTATCCCTCTTTCGCGCGCATCTTCGCGTACGTCCTCGGGCATTTTTTCCATGTATCCCGACTGCAGGAACTTCTCC
This sequence comes from Blastocatellia bacterium, assembly GCA_017883315.1. Taxonomy (GTDB): domain Bacteria; phylum Acidobacteriota; class Blastocatellia; order UBA7656; family UBA7656; genus Onstottus_A. The sequence continues at coordinate 8,222 of JADGNW010000190.1, forward strand.
GCGTCAAACATCGGGAACGGTCCCTTCTCCGACGCAATGTCCGACGAGGCGTGATAGGCCTCGCCGGCAATGAAGCGATACAGACGATCTATAAACTGAACGGATTCCTCTGAGCCATAACGAATCCCGAGCCTGATGAGCATTTCGGCAAGGCCCATTGTGTTCAGACCCACCCGGCGCTCCGCTTTTTGTTGAGCGTAGTTTTCGTCAAAGAAATACGGCGTCGCGTCGATTACATCATCGAGGAAGCGAACCGAGTAACGAACCGCTTTGCCCAGGTCGTCCCATGCTACATCGCCTTCGCTAACGAACTTCGACAGATTGATCGCGCCCAGATTGCACACGCCGAAGCCGGGCAGCGGTTGCTCGCCGCACGGATTGGTGCAGCCGAGGTAGCCGGCGTCGTAGTACCACGAGTTCGACATCTTGTTCGCTCGCTCGATGAAAAACACGCCCGGCTCAGCCGACGTCCACGCGGACTCGATAATCGAGTCCCAAATGGCGCGAGCCTTTACGGTCTTGTGCACAATCACTCGCTTACCCGCGGCTAGCCATTTGTCGAGGTTGCCATCCCAGAGCTGTCCATAGTCAGGATCCGACGTATCAGGAAAAACCAGATCCCAGTCGGCATTTGCATGCACCGCATCCATGAATCTGTCGGTTATCCCGACTGAGATGTTCGCGTTGGTGATCTTTCCCATCTCGCGCTTTGAAGCGATGAACTCGATCGCGTCAGGATGCCAGCAGTTCAGTATCAGCATCAGCGCGCCGCGGCGCGAGCCTCCCTGCTCAATCAATCCCGTTACAAACGAATACAGCGCACCCCACGACACCGATCCAGACGAGCGCCCGTTGACGCCCTTCACATAGGAATGCCGCGGCCGCAAGCTGCTGACATTGATGCCAACGCCGCCGCCTCGCGACATGATCTCCATCATTTGCGAAAGCGTCTCGACGATGCCCTTGCGTGAGTCTTTCGGCGAAGGTACCACGTAGCAGTTGTAAAAGGTGAGTTGTTGATCGGTGCCGGCGGCTGTGAGGATTCTGCCAGCGGGCACGAACTTCCATCCGTTCAGGAGCCACCGAAAATTATGGTACCACTCGTCGGCGCGTTCACCTTCAACAGCCGCGATCCCGCGCGCGACTCGTTCCATCATCTGTTCGGGCTCGGTTTCGACCGGCTTCGATACGTGCTCGGACAGGCATTCGATCGTGGTGCCATCGCGCAACTCAACAGTAACCCGGCCGGTGCCGCTCGCCGCCGTTTCGTCCATCGCGCTCACGACGCCGATTTCGCGCTGGCCCGTTTTTGCGTCGGTGCAGACGATTACCATATCGTCCGGCGAGAGCGTGCGCTTGCTCATGTCCTTCATGGCATATCGATCGAGAAAGATCTTCTGTCCCAGTTCGCTGAGTTGATTGTTCTCAGCGACCGTGGCCGGCTTGCGCACATCCGCATGCGAAACAAGAGGCGAGATGGAGTCATCAACTGAGGTCTGACCATTCGATTTCTGAAGATCGCCGACAGATCGGGTGGACATCTTTGGGTCTCCTTAGCGCACTATTTTTGATTTTCAACCTTGGGCAGATCCTGCTCGTTCGAGAGACAACGGTCCGGTGCCTGCCTAATCGCCAGGCAAGATCGCGGAGCTCTGTTTGCTGCTGACCTGGTTTGTCTTTACAGCTTAGCCTGCCAACTTCCTGCCTGGCCGGCTGCTGCGAGGAATGAATGCTTTGAGCGTTCCGTGCGATTACTGCCAGCGAAAATCCAAAGCTGCCAACCGGCCTGACGGGAACCTCTATAATAGCGTTCAGAACCAGCTAGCTACAACGCTCACTCTGAATTTTCGGTGTCTTTCTCCCTTCGTAGCGGTCTCGGAGTTTACTCTATAGATGGGTACGTGTCAATCGAAAAGTACAATATATTGTGGTTTAAGGAGATAGGAGACACCGGGCCTTGCACAAGAAGTCAGCGTTTTGTGACGTTCCGAAACAGTCGATTTCGACTTTTTGTGCAAGTGCCTATTCTGCACAAAAAGTAAAGGAATCGGGTAATTCCCTTGATGCAGATCGGCAATTGGCGTATAACCGACTCCGCCGAAAGCGTC
>JADGNW010000191.1 GCA_017883315.1 Blastocatellia bacterium
GAGTCGTGGCATCGCCGTGCTCCGCGTGGATGATCGCGCCGTCGGAAACTCGAAAGGCCTCGAGACTCTGAAGACTTCAACCAGCGCCGACTTCGCCGATGACGTTCGCGCGCAGGTTGAATATCTTCGCTCGCGCCGTGATATCGATCGCGGTCGCATCGCGCTGGTCGGCCACAGCGAGGGCGGCATAATTGCTCCGATGGTTGCGGCGAGTGATCCGCGAATCGGGGCCATCGTGCTGATGGCCGGAACTGCAAAGCGCGGCGACGAGATCATTGCATATCAGGTTGATCAGGGTCTGGAAAGCGATCCGACTCTGACTGAAGAGCAACGAGCCAAAGGTCGCGCCGAGCAGAAAGAGGCTATGCGTAAAGCCATTGAAGACGACCCGTCGGCGCCGGAGACTTTGCGCATCCCGTGGATGAGATACTTTCTGACGTATGATCCGCTGCCGACGATTCGCAAGGTTCGCCAGCCGGTCCTGATCTTGCAAGGCGAGTTCGATCGCCAGGTGACCGCCGATCAAGCCGGGATGCTCGCGAAAGCCGCGCGCGAGTCGGGCAATCACGACGTAACCGAGCGCGTCTTTCCCGGATTGAATCATCTCTTTCTTCCGTCAAAGACGGGCGCATTCAGTGAATACTCTTCGCTCAGCACGAACGTGATACCAGACGATGTGATTAAACAGTTAACTGATTGGCTGGTGCTGAAGCTGAAGGCTGCGAAGTGACGACTTGTAGGGCGGCCCTCGTGGCCGCCCCTCGATGATGGTGTAAATCATCTCAGGCACCGAGGGGCGCCCACGGAGCGCCGCCCCTACATGTCATCACCATCCGGTCGTGGGCAACTTGATTCATGAATCACGCCGCTACAATCGCTGCCGTTCTATTGTTGCTCGCGCACTCATCGGCTCACGACTATCCTAAACATATTGATCGAGCCGCTCACGTCACGTTTCAGAATTCGCCGCGAGTAGCGCTCATCGGCTTTGCTCGTCAAACAGGAATAAACGACTCGCGTCTCATCGAAGCAGCGCTCACCGAGGCGCTCAGTCGAGACACTCGAGTCGCGTTGATCGACCATTCGATGATCCAGCCGGCCTTGACGGGAATCGGCTACGATGGATCGATCAACATGAGTAAAGACGAAGCGCGCAGGCTCGGCTCCGCTATTGGGTGCGACTTCTTTATCATCGGCAAGGCCGAGGCGCTCACTCGCAGCGCGCGCGAAAACGAGTCCCACGAAGAAGCTTACGCCGGAGTGATGATCGTCGATGCAAGGACCGGCGCGCTCGCGGCGTTCGATTTCGTTTCCGAACAAGGCGACACGAGAGAGGCGGCGCTCGCCGGATTAGCAAAGGCGCTCTCGGCACGCGCGTCCGGCTACGTCGATCGAATTGCCCAGTTCACCGGCGCCCACGCCACAAAGGACTCGGTACGAGACGCCGCTCGCTTACAGGTTGAGGAAAACATTGAAGACATTCCCGATGAAGGCTCGCCTCGCGCTGTTGGATTTGCGCCGCCCGAGTTTATCAATCGCGTTAAGCCGGAATACACCGCCGAAGCGGAGTTGGCGGACATCACCGCGACTGTAGAGTCAATGGTTGTCTTTCGCTTGAACGGGGAAGTGGGCCGCGTCGAGATAACTCGATGGGCTGGATTCGGATTAGAAGACTCCGCCGAGCGCGCAATTCGCCAACTGAAGTTCAAGCCGGCCACACGCGACGGCAAACCCATCAGCGTCCGGGCGATGATCCGCTACAATTTCCGGCGAGTCAGCGAGCCGAGCTCCAAGCCTGAACCGCCATCGCCTAAACCGCCGGAGAAACCCGAACGCGACTTGCGCCAACTGATGAAGCCAAGCTACCGACGCCCCGCGTGAACGAATACCCGCGCTTCAAGGCTGATTTGACGAGTTCGCACGGATTCTCTAGCAGGCGTGAATTCCGCGCGAGCAGGTGCCCATTTCACGGTAGCGTCAGGTAGCGTCAAGGATTTTGTGTAATCGTCCGTTGTTTTGGTCGGTGCGCTTTGTGGGGAGGGGCTTGCTACGTCGAGCGTTCGATCGCGTCCCCCAAAGCGACGCTTCTGTTCCAACTCCTCAAATCCAACCTATCGCCGCCCTGGACACGAGATGCCGACGGATGCTCACGCCGTGGACGCGCGACGACGACTCCTCAGATTGAAAAATTGCAGGTTGAGTAGTACAGTTGCGCAGCCTCTTGGGAATACCGGTGACTGCGGAATCCGTTTCTCATCATTGCTTTATTGAGCAGCTCGCTTCGGCGTGATGGGTGGATTGTTTGGCGCCGGGGACTCGCCTTTCGAGCGGGTTGGCATCAAATGAAGTCTAGATAACACATCTCTGCCACTCTGTGACTCTGTGGTGAGACTACTATGAAAACACTAAAGAAACGGCAGAGGGCCCTGTGGATGTCTGGCGCAGTCAAGTTTAACAGGGAAATGAATAACAAAGTCGAAACAACAAAATGGAGGACATATGGCAACACCTTCGAAATTCGCACACGTCGTCTACAGCACACGACGCTTTGAGGAAATGATTGACTGGTATCAAAAAGTCTTCGAGGCGAAGGTGGTCTATCAAAATCCGGTGTTCGCCTTCCTCACTTACGATGACGAGCATCATCGTTTCGCATTCGCCAACTTGTCGGTGCTTAGTCCTGACAGCGTCGAGGCCAGGGCGCGGGATAAGGCCGGCGTAAATCACGTGGCGTACACCTACGCCAATCTGGGAGATCTGCTCGGTACCTACGACCGCCTCAAACAGATGGGCGTCACACCGTACTGGCGTATTCACCACGGCATGACGGTCTCGTTTTATTACCAGGACCCGGACGGTAATCGAATGGAGTTTCAGGTGGATACCTGTTCAGTCGAAGAGGCCAATGCTTACATGCAAACTGACGCATTCGCCGCAAATCCGGCTGGCGTAGAGATAGATCCCGAAGCTTTGCTCGCGCAGTACCGCAGCGGTGTTCCGGAGCAACAACTTCTGGCGATGCCTCAAGGGCCGATCTCTCCGATCCCCGATGCGCATGGCATGTCTTGAGATACCGATCTCACAAACTAACATATAAGGAGAAAGATCCATATGGCTACCAAATTTGCGCCGATCCCAGGCATTCCCGCAGCGCTGCACCGTGCAGAGAAAGACCTGCCCTTTGTCGTGTATCAAGAGGGCGTAGATTTCCAACTGTTGCAAGTTGACGTGGAGGCGGGGCTCTGGGTGATCCGAACTCGTTTCCAGCCGGGCGTCACGATCCAACGCCACAAACACACCGGCGAGGTATTCGCCTTCACGCTCAAGGGTTCGTGGAAGTACTTCGAATATCCGGAAGTCAACACTGCAGGTTCATATCTGTACGAGCCGGCCGGCTCGATTCATACGCTGCACGTGCCGGCTACGAATACAGAGGTGACCGATGTCTGGTTCGCCATCCGCGGGGCGAACCTCAACCTCGACGAGGAGGGGAAGGTCGAGAGCGTGCTCGACGCCGGGGCTGTGCTGGAGATCTACCTGGGTCTTTGTGAAGCGGGCGGGCACGGGCGTCCGAACGTGATCGGCGCATAGGGCTTCGCACTACGTGTAAGCGGCCGCAGGGGTCGGGGATATTTCATGCTCTGGCCCGCGCCTGGCCGACCCTGCTGCGTCGCATCGGACTGCCGCGGTTTCTTTGAAGCAACGATGACCAAGGATCTGTCAGCCAACACCAACCTCTCGCATTACCGCATCGTCTCCAAGATCGGCGCGGGCGGGATGGGTGAAGTGTATCTGGCCGAAGACACGCGGCTGGGCCGCAAGGTCGCGCTAAAGCTATTGCCCGAACAGTTCACCAGGGATGAAGATCGGGTGCGACGTTTTGAGCGGGAAGCGCGCGCGGCTTCCGCGCTCAACCATCCAAACATCATTACGATTTACGACATCGGGCGAGCCGAGGAGCGTCATTTCATCGCCACCGAATTTATTGACGGCCAGACATTGCGCCAGCGCATGATGCCAGACCGGATGGAATTGAATGCGGCGCTCGATGCCACCTTACAAGTCGCCACAGCGCTGAGCGCCGCGCACGAAGCCGGGATCATTCATCGCGACATCAAGCCGGAGAACGTTATACTGCGGCGTGATGGGATCGTCAAAGTCCTCGACTTCGGGCTGGCTAAACTGACTGAGCGCCGCGCGCCCGTGACTGATACTGATTCCCCTACCGCGCTCACTCCCCAAACTGATCCCGGAACGGTGATGGGGACGGCGCACTATATGTCGCCAGAGCAGGCGCGCGGTGTGGACGTGGATGCGCGCAGCGACATCTTCAGCCTGGGGGTGATGTTCTACGAGATGGTCACAGGCCGCGTGCCATTTGCGGGCGAGACCGTGACCGACATCATCATCGCCATCGTGCAACAGGAACCGGCGCCAATTACGCAATACGCGCCGGGAGCGCCCGTTGAGTTGGTGCGGATCGTGAGTAAAGCACTGGCCAAAGATCGTGAGGAGCGATATCAAACGGCCAGGGACTTGCAGATTGATCTGAAGCGGCTCAGCCAGCGGTTGGAGTTTGAATCGGAGTTGGTGCGTTCTCCGCAGCCAGAGGCTGGCGATGCGGCAGCGAAAGGGACAGCGCCGGATACTGCAGAGGCGGCTGACCGAACTGTGTCAAGCGCGGAGTATTTGGTGAGCGGCATCAGGCGGCACAAGGTTCCTTTCGGTGCGCTCGCGCTGACGCTCGTGGCGCTCATCAGCATAGGTTTCTATCTACTCGGAGGACGTGGTGAAGAGAAGGCGATAGAGTCAATCGCGGTCTTGCCTTTCATCAATACCAATGCGGATCCGAATATCGAGTACCTGGCCGACGGGATTCCGGAAAGCATCATCAACAGCCTCTCGCAAGTTCCCCAGCTCAAGGTCATGTCGCGCACTTCTGCCTTCCGCTTTAAGGGGCGCGAGACGGACGCGCAGGAGGTGGGGCAGAAGCTGGGCGTGCAAGCAGTGCTGACAGGCCACGTCGCGCAGCGAGGAGACGGGTTGTTGATCAGCATCGAGCTGGTGAGCGCGCGCGATAACCGCCAGATCTGGGGCCAGCAATACAATCGCAAGCTCGCCGATGTTTTCGCGGTGCAGGAAGAGATCGCAAGAGAAATTTCCGAGAAGCTTCGCTTGAAGCTGAGCGGCTCAGAGAGACAGCAGTTGGCGAAGCGTCCCACGGAGAACATCAAGGCTTTCCAGTATTACATGCAGGGACGGTCGTACACGGATCGTCGCACCCGCGAAGACCTGCTAACCGCCATTAGCTATTGCGAGAAGGCGCTTGCGGAAGATCGCAATTATGCGCTCGCCTACGCGGGCTTAGCTGACGCCTATGCAAATCTCGGCATACGCGGCTACATTGCGCCCATCGATGGCCGGAGCAAAGCGGAAGAAGCGGCGCGCAAAGCACTCGCGCTCGATGACCATCTGGCCGAAGCTCACGTCGCGCTTGGTCTAACCCGCACGTTGTTCGCCCCGTCGGATTTCTCACTGGGTGATCTTGAACTGCGGCATGCTATCGACCTCAGCCCGAACTTAGCGTTGGGCCATTCCTTTTTGGGAACTTCGCTCGCGGGACAGGGGCGTCTCGATGAAAGCTTGGAGGAAATTCTGAAGGCTCGCGAACTCGACCCGCTCTCCTCAATAAACGCAAAGCTAGTGGCTCTGCCTTACTACCTCAAGCGAGATTATGTGCGAGCACTTGAGTTGATTCGGCAGGCCAATGAACTAGGCCCAGTTCTTAGTGTCCACTATGAAGTAGGAGTGTACATCCAAAACAAGTTATTCAACGAAGCGCTGGCAGAATTGGAGAAGGCCAAACAAGAGAGGAAAAGCGATCCGATTTTGATTTACAGTACGGGAATGGTCTACGCGGCGCAGGGGAGGAAGGCGGAAGCGCTCCAGATCATCAAAGAGCTGGAGGAGATGTCCGGCGCGAGCCTGAACGAGGCGCATTGGATTGGCAAGATCTATGCGGCCTTGAACGAGAAGGAACTGGCCTTCACGTGGCTGGAACGTGGCTTAGCCGCAGGAGCGATCGGAGTCTTTTTTAAAGACGAGCCGGTGTGGGACACGATCCGCAATGATCCTCGATTCCCCGACTTGCTGCGGCGCATGGGCATACCGTCCTGAGCCGGCTCGTGAACACTCGGATGAAGGACTCGCTAGCAGATAACACGAAGCTCTCGCATTACCGCATCATCTCGCTCCTCGGCGCGGGCGGGATGGGCGAAGTGTATCTGGCGCAGGACACAAAACTTGATCGCAAAGTTGCGCTGAAGATTCTGCCTGCTGACCTCGCTGCAAACCAGGACCGCATGCGCCGTTTTGTTCAGGAAGCGAAAGCGGCGGCGGCGCTCAATCATCCGAATATTGCGCACATTTACGAAATTGGTGAGAGCGATGGCACGAACTTCATCGCGATGGAGTTTGTCGACGGCGAGACCTTGCGGGAGAAGATCTACAGGGAAAAGAGTGAGCTGA
>JADGNW010000192.1 GCA_017883315.1 Blastocatellia bacterium
AAAGATTCAAAATCGAAGAAGCCTGTAGAACGAGGCGTCTTGTTCGGAGTAGAGCCCTGATTCTGAACACCTCCGGTCGCTACGCTCTCGATCTCCGGCTGCTTCTGGCCGTCCGGGATTCTTCCTTGCCGACCTCTCCTCTGTTATTGCACCCCAGCTTTGCCATCCAGCTCTTTGATCCGAACTCCCCGGCCAAGAGATTTGGCAAGCTGAAGTCAGCATCGAGACTGGACCAGCGAAGGCCAACGCCAGACGGCGTTACCTGCACCTCAGCCAGATCCTTAGGCGATGCTCCCGCCAGCCCCTCCGCTAGCTCCGCCGGAAACATGAAGCTTGCCCCGTTGCGCAGTTCCACTACTATTCGATTCGTGCGGCGATCATAACGCGCGGACTTCGCGCGAGGCTCGATCCGATCGGCTCGTGCGGCTTCGCGTTTCGCCCCCTCAAATTCTCGATCGAACGCTCTATCTCCCATGGATCTCTTCCCGAGTGATATTCAGTTTCAATGGCTCACGCTCAGAGCCAGAGCAGTCGCGGCCCAATTAGTAGCCGCCGCTGAAATCCACTGATCATGCCCGTAAGGAAAACCACTCTCGAAGAAGGGTTGAATTGGCAGCGCCCGTGTCTTCACGTACCACGAGCCATCTTCGAGTTGTGTTTTTATCAGGAAATCAATCCCATGCTTGCAGGCCGCGTGTGTCGAGGGCATTGCGCCCGCCTGCATCAGCGCCACTAACACCTGACCCGTCGCATAACTATCGCTCGCGAGTCCGGGAAGCTGAGCCCAGCCGCCATCGGGTCGTTGCTGTGCAAGAAGCTCCGCCACGCCTTTCCTGATGGTTTTGTTGCTCGCGTTCACCCCCGCCCATCCCAACCCGATAAGCTGATACGCTCGATCGTGGGTCGTTTCGGGCTGTGTGTTCATCAGCCAATCAACACCGCGTTTTATGGACTCTTCATATTTCGCATGCTGCGCTTTCGGCGCATAGAATTGAATCGATCTCAGCGCGTTCGCAGTGACTCCAAAGTCGCTCGATTCGATCGGGGGGCGATGGGCAAACACTCGCCACCGTCCATCCTGCGCCTGTTGCGATTGTATGTACCGGGCAAACGCATCGGTAGCTGCGTCGGGCGGATAATTCTCGGTCGCAAGGCCGTTCAAGATGGAGCCCATGGTTGCGGCTTCCCCGGGAATTCCCACGCCCTGCAGGGCGCGATCGCGCCAGGTTTCGATGTAGGAGGCAATTGCCTTAACCTGGTTGCGCGCAATCTGCTCGTCTATCCGGAGCCCGCTTTTGCGCGCGGTCGAGACGGTCATCGCCGTAAGTGTATTGTGGTGGCACGAAACGCAGCCCGCTTTCTGCATGAACATTGAATCGCTTCTCTGCAAGAGCGGAATGCTTCTTTCTATGGCAGCTCGAATAGAACCGGCGGGCTTGGGAATTGGAACCGGATCTTTAGACGACGTACCCTCTTTCGCGCCGGCCTTGACCAACAGGTCGATGATCGCAGTCGCGCCTCTCAGCTTCGCAAAGTCGAGAGCGGTTCTCCCAATCGGATCCGTGGCGTTGAGATCCGCTCCTCGCTCAATCAGAGAGCGAACGGTATCAACCGGCAGAACGTCCGAACTTGCCATGAGCATCAGGATAGTATGGCCCTCGGCGTCTCGGGCATTGGGGTCGGCTCCCCTATCGATCAGCATCCTGGCAGCGAGCCCGTCTGCCCGCGGGGGCGAGAGCAGCACTGCGGAACTTGTCAGAGCGATGCGATCTGCATTCTCGGTGAACCTTTCGAGACACTTTGCGCACTTCGCTCTGTTGGCGTTCGTCAGCGCTACTTTTCCGGCGTTCTTCACATCAGCGCCGCGATCGATCAGCATCTGCAAAAGCGCTTCGTCACCGAAGCGCGCCGCCTCTGACAGCGGAGTCGAATAACCCACGTTGACCGGTGACTTCACCGCAACATTCGCCCCGCGATCGAGCAGTAGCTTCACCACCGCATTACGTCCGAGCTGTCCCGCAGCAATAAGCAACGGGGTTCGACTGTCGTCAGAGCGCGCGTTCACATCCGCCCCGTGATCGAGCAACAGCCGGGTCTTCTCGAGATCATCGACGGCCCACATCAGAGCAGTGGCGCCTGCCTCATTCTTGATGTTGGGATCGGCACCGCTATCCAGCAGGAATCGGACTGAACTGGAATCGCCGTAGAGCACTGCTTGCATCAGAGGCGTCGCGCCGCCTTGCCCCTTGAGGTTTGCGACTTTTGGATCGGCGCCGGCCAGCTTCTTAAAAGTTCGCTCATCGCCATCGCGCAGCGCCTGCATCAATCGAAAGGCCTTCGCGTCAGGCGCCGGAGGAAGCGTGTCTCCTGAGAGTTCGTCCGGCCATTCGGCTCCCTGGTCGATCCACGCTTTGATGATATCGATCTGAGGTTGGCTGAGAGGGCCAGTGAGCGGCATCTGTGGGCCGTACTGGTTTCCAATCAATTTCTGATATAGCCTGCTTCCCGCGCTGTTGCCTGGCGTGATCATCACGACCGTGCCGCCTCTCATCGCATCTCGGCGGCGGTCCAGCCGGAAACCATGCATCTGCTGCGACGGCCCGTGACACTCGATGCAGTATTGCTTCAGGAGCGGTTGAACATCACGACGGAAATCAACCTTGCTCGGCACCTGGGATGATACGGCCGCGCTGAATGCCCAGACCGCAATTACGACGGCGACCAGAAAGTGCTTTGGCGTCGCAAATCGCTTTGAATACATGGGTGAATCCTCCGTTTATTCGCTCGGGTCATCAATAGATCTATTTACCAGTCGGTGAGGATGGTCTGTTCAAACGGGACTTCCAACGACGGTTTCGCCGGAAGCGTAGGGACCTAACTGGAAGCTGCTTTTTTACTAGTTGGAGGCGATATTGTCAAACTGAGTTGAACAGCCGCGAGGTCCCAATATCGGGCGGTCAGTTGGATCGCCATTCTACTCATCCTCATTCAACTCTTCATTCAACCAGTCGCGCGGACGGAAGAACTCCAAGGCGTCAGCCTCGCGTGAGCCCGCCTCCGGGTGATAATCGTAGACCCATCGCACTAGGGGTGGCAGCGACATCAATATCGACTCCGTGCGTCCGCCGGTCTGCAAGCCGAAGTGCGTCCCGCGGTCATAAACGAGGTTGAATTCGACGTAGCGGCCCCGGCGGATCAACTGAAACGCTCGCTCTCGTTCAGTGAAAGGCTCACCTCTGCGCCTCTCCGCTATCGGCGCATAAGCCGGAAGAAACGCGCGGGCGACTCCCTGCACGAATTCGAAGATGAACTCGATTCCGCGATCGACGCTCGTCCGGTTGTCGCCAGCTTCAAGAGGCTCGTCTGCGTGCTCGCCGGTGAGGTAGTCAAAGAAGACGCCGCCGACTCCGCGAGCCTCATTGCGGTGCTTGATAAAGAAGTATTCGTCGCACCATTGCTTGAATCTCGGATAGAAGGCCGGGTCGAACTCGTCGCAGGCTGTCTTCAGCGTACGATGGAAGTGAATCGCGTCGTCGAGGTTCGGATAGTAAGGTGTCAAATCGGTGCCGCCTCCAAACCAGCTCCCGGAACCTCTTTCAAGGTAGCGAAAGTTTGCGTGGACCGTGGGTACGAAGGGGTTGGACGGATGAAGCACCAGCGAGATGCCGGTTGCAAAAAACTTGGAGCCTTCGCCAACCGGCATCTTTTCCGCAAAGGCTTCGTCGAACCTTCCATCAACTTCTGAGAAGTTAACGCCTGCCTTTTCGAACAGCGCGCCGTCTTCCATGACCCGAGTGCGGCCGCCTCCGCCTCCATCACGCACCCAGAGGTCTTCGCGAAATCGCGCCGCGCCATCCAATGATTCGAGCGCCGCGCATATCTCATCCTGAAGCTTGGCAAAGAAGTCTCTGGCCCGACCTTTGAGCCTCTTTTGCGCGTTCATGCCCCTCGCTCCTTTCCGGCGCCCAACTCTCTTGATAACTTTATTCGTTGCCTCGGCCAGTAGATCAAGGTATCATGAGCATCATACGCCAGGAAGATCGAATAAGGGGTTAGTTGGTTTAGGAGGTACCTAATGCGCGCGTTTCAAAGACTCTCACTTGTTTCCACGTCTACTATAGCCGTTGTTATCGCACTCTCAATCTTATCAGTTGCACAGACGTCACAGCGCGAAAAAGCGTCGAAGATTCAGATCAAGAACTTCGGGTGCATTAATGATAGGTTCTATCGAGGCGCTCAGCCAAGAGACGAAGATTATGCGGACCTCGCGGCGATGGGCGTGAAGACAATCATCGATCTGCAACAGAGTGGCGTGGGTCGAGAACAGGCGATGGTCGAATCGCAAGGAATGAAGTTCTACAGAATCGGAATGAGCGACAAGAGCCAGCCCACGGCCGAACAAGCGGAACTCTTTTTGAAGATAGTGAACGATCCAGCGAACCAACCAGTGTTCGTGCATTGTGCCGGGGGCCGTCATCGCACCGGAGCTATGAGCGCGATTTACAGGATGACTCACGATGGCTGGAATGCGGATCAGGCTTTTCTGGAAATGAAGCAATATGACTTTGAATATGGCATTGGGCACACTCCATTGAAGCGCTACGTTTACGACTACTATTCACACATTGATCAGAAGAGTGTTGTAGTGTCCGGTGGCAACCGATAACGCTGCGAGAGTCGTCCAAACACTCCGAGCTTTGCGACTTTATAACAATGACAAATCGAATTCATAGATTGAGCGCGGCAGTTTGTGCGGTCGCCTTGCTCGTGTCCATGAGCACGGCGAGCGCGGCCCAAAGCGAGCCTAGATACAAGGAACTTCCTAATTTTCACAAAGTCAGCGACACACTTTATCGCGGTGCACAAACTTCGAGCGGAGCTGCAAAGACGCTTGCCGAGCTTGGCATAAAGACGATCGTCAATCTCCGAGGCGAAGCCGAGCTCACTCTTCAGGAACAAAATGAAGCTGAGACCGCCGGACTGCGTTACTTAAGCGTGCCGATGCCCGGGTTGAGCGCACCCAGCGACTACGAGGTCGCGCGGGTGATGGCGATCATTGACAACCCTGAAAACCAGCCGGTTTTCATTCATTGCAAGCGCGGTTCTGACCGGACAGGAACTATCGCGGCTATCTATCGAATCTCGCACGATGGCTGGAACGCCGAGCGCGCGCTTGCGGAGGCGAAGCGCTACGGCATGAGCTGGGCTGAGTTTGGAATGAAGAGCTACATCTCGGACTACTACAACAAACAGCTTCGGGCGAGGAGCCAGTCGGCAGCCGCGACAACTCATTAGTTCAGACCAGGACCGGCGCTTCGCGGCCACGCGCGGTCACACGTTCCACCTCAATAATCTCGCCACCTTCCACTAACAACGCATGATCAAAATTGTT
>JADGNW010000193.1 GCA_017883315.1 Blastocatellia bacterium
AAGAAGCGCTGGGTTAGCTTCATACCAAACAGGAATCTCGTGAGATTTGTCCGTCTTATCAACTCGTACAGGAACAGCGTGATTGTGAAAGTTGCCAAAACGATGGCCAGATACTTTACGGTGACGCCGGTATCCCATTTGACGATGTAGAAACCGATCACGACGATGACCGTTTGATGAATGATGTAAAAGGGCATCACCGCTTCTTTGATCATCTGGCGCACTCGAACCGGGACTCTTGAGCCGGCCTTCTCGCTTTGACTCCGATGCTGCTTGTAACTCTGCGCATAACCCAGTATCACCGTGATCCACAGAAACGCGCTGCAGCTCTTGAGTAGTCTCCACAGTATTGCTTCAAGGGAGAAACCCCGGCTCGGATCGATCTTGTTCTCGTAGGTGAAGACGGAGATCGCGAAGAAAGCCAGCACCGCCAGCGTACCTACCACAAGCGCGATCAGCCGGTGTCTAGACATTGCCTTCTCGAATCTTGGGTCAGCTCCAAACAGATAACCGGTCAGCAGGAACGGTATGTACGCGTAGCGATTCCACCCGGTCGTTTCCTGAGTCAGAACGAATGTCTCGATCGCGATTACCGGAAGCGCGAGAACGAATATGGCGCCCGGCTTCTCGCAGAACTCAGCTAAACGAAATACGAAGCGACGACCGGATTCACGCTTGAAATAGATGAGCAGGGGAAACACGAGCATTGAAAAGACGAAGAGATAGTAGAGGAACCACAAGTGCGCAGGACCGAACAGGCCAACCTTCGGGTCAGCCCGGATGAACTCTGGAAAGTCGAACTTCAGCACTACGCGAAAGAAGTCAGGATAGAATTGCCGGAAAGAATCGTGGTACTCGGGATTGGTTCGCAAGTTGTAATAGTGCTGAGGTGGAACCAACACAAAGATGCCGAAGATGAGAGGGATTATCAGTCGTCTGAATCTGTCCCGCGCGAACTCCGCCGGCGTACGCTTTGCCAGCGAATGCCATGCAGCTACGCCCGCGATTACGAAAAAGAGCGGCATGCCCCACTGCGAGACAAAGCCGACGAGTACCATAAGCGCCAGGCTCTGTTCTTCGTTCTTAACATAGAACGGAAGCAGATCAAAGATTCTCGCGGTGTGAAACAGGATCAACCCCAGCACCAGCAGCGCTCGCATGAGATCCACATCCTGGCGTCTCTCGGGTGTCGTTGTCGCGCGAATCGGATCGATCATCGATTGCCGCCGGTACAACCAAGGTAAGAACCTGCGTCACCTCGAAGGGAAAGAAGATGACAGGCACTCGTTAGATTGACCAACCTGGCAGGAGCAGGCTACTGCCGGTTGTTTGCGAGCGCTACATTGTGAAGGTTTGTTGATGGCCCAGTCTTCAGAGAGGCCTCGATAAAGTTTGTTATTTGGGCAAAGTAATAACCGCCACCGTAACTGGAGACCCCGTGATCTGCGCCTTTTAGAATGATCAGCTTCTTGGGCTCGTGGGCAGCAGCATACAAGGCACGTCCCTGTTCTGTCGGAACGACGTTGTCGGGCTCGCCGTGAGTTACCAGCACCGGACAAGAAACCGCCGGCAGTTTGTCTACTGAGTCGAAACGATTCCTCCCCAACCCATGTAGCCACGCCGGCAGCCACGGAAGCCTGATTGATGCCATATCATTCGCTGACGTCAGACCCGATTCCAGGATTATCGCCGCGCACTTCCGGCGCGACGCGAGGTCCACAACCGCCGCGGTTCCCAGTGAGTGTCCGTAGAGTACAACTCTCTCAGCGGATTCTCCTCGCTGGTTCGCAACATAGTCGTACGCTGCATCTGCATCCGCATACATGTCTCGCTCGTCTGTAATCTCGCCTTCACTCCTTCCATACCCTCGATAATCGAAGAGCAGCACATCGAATCCTCGCGAGGCCAGACCCTCACCGATGAAAGCCACGTTCCCGACATTCCCGCCCTGACCGTGGAAGAATATTATGGTCGCCGATGCTGGCCGGGACTGGGAAGGTATGAACCACCCGTCGAGCCGCTGCCCGTTTTGGTTGAGGAATGAAACGTCTTCCGCTCCGGTTGGAAGCGTCCAGGTTTCGCCCGCTTTGTAGCGATCCGGTTGAAAGGTTATCGCGTACTCGGCCCATCGCAACGCGTATAGCGAAACGGTGGCGAACAGAGTAGGGAACAAGATGCTCACGCAAAGGAGCTTGAGGGTTCGAATACGAGAGAGTTGTTTCCCACTGAAATTCATGACTTGATTGCCTACTGGAGCCTTAAGAATTGTACGGCCTTGATGCGTTCAAATGCCAGTTTGATATCCCGGTCAGCCAGTATGTTGTAGAGACTCGATTGCGCTGGGCAGCTCTGAAGTCATCGGTAGTATACTGAGTGTGTTCATTTACCGTTTCGATGGATAGAACCGAGGACAAGAACATGCATTCTCAGATCAAGCTTGGCCGCATCTTCGGAATCGAGATAGGACTTCACTACAGTTGGATCGTCATCGCGCTGCTGATCGTGTTCTCGCTGGCAGGGCACTTTCGCGAGACCAACCCGCAGTGGGGTGACAGTGTAGTGCTGATTACCGCTATCGTCACAGGCGTGCTTTTCTTCGCGGCGCTCATCGCGCACGAGCTTGCTCATTCGCTGGTTGCCCAGAGTCGCGGGCTGCCCGTCAAGTCGATCACACTATTCGCGTTGGGCGGTGTGTCGCAGATCGAGAAAGAAGCACCAGACGCAAAGACCGAGTTCTGGATCGCAATCGTCGGCCCGCTAACAAGCTTCGTCATCGGCGCGGTTCTCCTGTTGCTTTCGTCCGCGCTGGGATGGACATCGATGGCGACGCCGGGAACGCCGATCCTCGCGATGATGGTATGGCTGGGCTACATAAACGTAGCGCTTGCGATCTTCAACCTTGTCCCCGGCTATCCGCTTGATGGTGGACGCGTGCTGCGAGCGATCGTGTGGTGGATAACCAAAGACGCGGTTCGTTCCGCGCGAATCGCCGCGCGAGTCGGCCAGACGGTTGCGCTGTTCTTCATCGTCGTCGGAGTGTTCCGCTTATTCTCGGGCGCGGGGTTCGCGGGGTTGTGGATTGCGATCATCGGATGGTTTTTGTTGGACGCGGCAGGCGCAAGCTATGCTCAGGTCGAGCTCAATGAGCGCCTGCGCGGCGTGAAGGTTGGCGACATAATGGCGCGCGATAGCCCAACCGTCGAAGGTCGGACAAACCTCCAGACCTTCATAGACGAGTTCCTGTTGCGCACAGGCCGCCGCTGCTTCATTGTAGTCGAGAACGACAACCTCGCCGGCATAATCACCGCCCACGAGGTCAAAGGAATTGAACCTGCGATCAGGCCCTACAAGACCGTAAGCGATGCAATGCGTCCGATTGACCAACTGCGCACGGTAACTGCGAATACGCCGGTCGCGGACGTGCTCGAGACTATGGGCCGCGAAGACCTGAATCAATTGCCGGTCGTGTCAGACGGCAGGCTCGAAGGCGTGATCTCGCGCGGTCAGGTACTGCGATATCTACAAACAAGAATGGAGCTGCATGTGTGATGCGAATTGACCTGAATCGTCGCAGCCAGGAAAAGTATTGAGTTGGTTTTGACGCCGTGCTATAAAAAGCATACCCCATCACTGCCCCTCCCGTATGCATACAGTGCCAGATTTGGAAAGCTTGAGACAACTAGGCCCGAGCGTAGCTGAGAAGCGCGAGCGCTGGCACGGAGCCCCTTGTTGGTCGGTGAGGAGAAACGATGGCGACTCCGGTCGTGCTTTATGAAACGGAGTATGAGCAGCTCAAGCGGGCGATCACACGTCTGTGCTCCGATGCGAACGCGAAGTTTGTGTTCCTGGTAGACCGGAGCGGTCAGCAAATAGCGTCGCACGGAGAAATGCTCAACCTCGACACGACGAGTCTGGCCAGCCTGACTGCCGGCAACGTCGCGGCCACCGATGGGCTGGCTCACCTCATAGGCGAGCGGGGCTTTCCGGTTCTCTCGCACGAAGGCGAACGCGACAACCTGCACATTTCGATAATCGCCGCGCGGGTCATTCTGGTAGTCATCTTCGACGTACGTTCCAGTCTTGGGCTCGTGCGGTTGCGAGTTAAGCGAGCGACTGCTGAAATGACTTCAATCTTCGACTTAATTGATTCCAAGGTAGAACGCGACCGGGATTTGGGAATGTCACTCGAATCGCCGTTTGCCGAGATAACTGAAGAGGACATCGACGCCCTCTTCAATTAGGCCCTCTTCAATTAGATTGGTTCAACTAGTCCGAGTACAAAGCCCCTGCAAGAGCAGATCGACCGGGAGCAGCCCCAGTCTCACCGGCGCAGCGACAAAGGGATACAGCCTTGACGTTTATCAACTACGCATCGCGCGAGATTAATTGCAAAATTGTTTATTACGGGCCAGGGCTGGGCGGCAAGACTACCAACCTCCAGTACATCTACGACTCGACTGCCGCGCAAGCAAAGGGAAAGCTGATCAGCCTTGCGACCGAAACCGACCGCACTCTGTTCTTCGACTTTCTGCCGTTGGACCTGGGCACGGTCCGCGGCTTCAAGACCCGGTTTCACTTATACACGGTGCCGGGCCAGGTCTTTTATGATGCGAGTCGCAAGCTCATATTGAAAGGCGTAGACGGCATGGTCTTCGTCGCGGATTCACAGCGCGAGCGCATGGACGCAAACGTCGAATCACTCTTCAATCTTGAATTGAATCTCAAGCAGCACGGCTATGATCTGATGAAGGTTCCTTACGTGCTTCAGCTCAACAAACGAGACTTGCCTAATGTTGTTTCGACTGCGGACCTTACTGCCGAACTTCACCGAAAAGGTGAACCTGTGTTCGAAGGCGTAGCCAATCGCGGTGTAGGTGTGTTCGACACATTGAAAGCAATCGCCAAGCAGGTGTTGCTTGAGCTTCGCAAGGACGGCTCCGGATAAGCAGTCCTCGCGGGCTTGTCGAGTCCGGTGAACCAATGCTGTCGATCAGCGTAGCAGCGGCCAGCTATTGATTGGCCGGCAATTCAACATAACGCGCCGACGCATTGGGCGATTCAACGGTAATTTCCCTGCCGTGAGCACGTGGCGCTAACCACCCATTGTCAACCAATTCAGACGCGCCTTTGTTAAGCCAGACCTGGCCGCCTTGGCTGGATGCCCGCCGAATCTCTTCGTCAATGCCCGATTGCGCCGCCGCCGTGAATCTTCGCCATTCGGTCCCGTCATTAAAGTACTCAAACGCCGTATCTGCTTCGTTGCGGCCGGCAAAATAGATCACGGTCTTGGCATTCCATATATGAGTCATATTACGTGCCGTGGCCACCAGCGGGTTAGCGGTTGTTCTCATGTGTGGAGCAATGAAGAAAGCCACATTGAAAAGCCCCAGGGTCGCAACCGCAAGTGCGGCCACGCCTGCGGGCGAAGTGCGCGTAGTGTTGTGATAATTGCTTAGAAGGAGGCCAAGCGCGAGAAACAATGGCGGCAGATAAAACGCGCGATAGAGCACCTGCCAAGGTTCCCAAAACAGCAGAAAGACGATGTATGCGCCGATCCAGGTGACGAGCATGGGCGCACATGCCTTCCACTTCGCGCGTGCTTGTGGCGCAACCGTAAACCAACTCCTGAGGAATTCCGCCAACTTCACTTTCCGTACAAATGTCACCAGGCACAAGATTGCCGAAACCAGCGCGGCCAACGCAAAGAGCTTCTCGACCCAGACACCCTGGCTCCGGTATAGAGCAAAGCTATGGCCGATAACCATGTCAAGATTGCCGCGCGGCAGCAGCGCCAGCCCATGCAGCGGATTCGCGGAAGGCGATACGCCGCTCGGATTCGATATCGCCCATTTCACAAGCGCGAGCGGATCTTTGATATCGTGCAGGAGACTGGCGCAGAGATAATAGGCGGCTATCGTCGTGCCCCACGCCAGCACGCTGAACCGCGCCCCAAACTTCCACCTCTTCTCAATGCTCGGATTCGTGCAAACCGCGACCATTGCCGCAAGATAAAACAGCGATGCCAGTTGATGAACAAGCATCGCGCCGGCAAGCGCCAGCCCCGCCAGGAGCCAGCGCGGCTTGGCGCTCAAAAGCGTGATCGCACAAGTTAACATCAATAGGATGCTTATCACATACGCGTTTGCATCCGTAGCCAGTTTCCACCACACCGCTGCAAAGGCAAACGCTGCTGATGAAATCAGCGCGGCATAACGGCTGCGGCTTACACTTTCAGCCAGGCGAAAGAAGACACCAATGGCAGCGGCCCCCGCAAATACGTTCGTAATTTGCAATACGTAGAGCGCGCGAGCTGGAACGCTCAAGGCACGGATAAGGTCAAAGGCTACATAACCCAAGGCATTGTAAAATAGGTGATTCTGATGGAAGAGCAGGGAGGCGCCCCGTTCCATCCTGGCAACCTTTTCAACCTGTAAGGCGAAGGTGATGCCATCCCAGTAATAATCGGCCGTCAATGTCGCCAGATATAGTAAGACAAGAGAAGTTACAATGATCAAAGTCATTATGCGAAGCCGTCTAACTGCGTACCTTGTTGCGATGTTCGTAAGCATTCTTTTTCCCAAATAATTTGTGTGCCGAAAGGAACGCTCACTTTAACTGACCGGGCATAACGCAGCAATGATTGC
>JADGNW010000194.1 GCA_017883315.1 Blastocatellia bacterium
AAGTATTTTCTCTTTCTGTTCGGAATGACCGTGACGTATCTGCTGCTGGTCGAGGTAGTCAAGCGGCGACTAATGCGGACGGTCCTGAATTGAGATAGTGAAAGACCAAAGGTGAAACGCTCTGGGGGAGTTATTCCCAGAATAAGAGCGGTGGAACGTTCTTCGTGCGCCGGCAGGTGGAGTTGCCAGTGCTCTCATCGGCATCGCCTTAAACCGATTCTCTGAGTAGCAAACACCTCGTCAAGTTCTTCTATTTCATATTGAGACCGCCCGTTTCGGCGATCGGTGCAAGCATTTATCAACTTCAGTGACAGTCGTCACGGTCGAGATAGGCGGCCGCGTGCTAAGCTTTCTTGCATAGCATGCAGGTAAGAGAAAGCCATGGAACCTGATCGCTTATCGGACTTGACGCGACTGATCGGTGAATTAACCGACATACGCGCGGACATGCTCAAGATCGAGGCCCGTCTCATTTCCGAAGAAGCTGAGTTGCCACGGGCCCATCGTCCCAGTGCCAGGAATCTCTCCCACTATCTTGCTTTGCGTCAGCGTGACCTTCGCGAGTTGCAGGAAAGATTAGCTTCGTTGGGCCTCTCCTCGCTAGGCAGGGCAGAGTCACACACCCTGGCCAGTGTGAATGCAGTGTTGGAGGTGCTCCACCGACTGCTGGGCAGACGATGGGACATGCATCCGCCTTCAGAACCGCCAATCGGATTCTCTGAAGGAAGGGCATTGCTCGAGCGCAACACTGAAGCTTTGCTGGGACCAAAGCCCGCTGGGAGAGATGTTCGCATAATGGTAACGATGCCGAGCGAGGCGGCCCACGATTACTTGTTGGTTCGAGAGCTGCTCGCAAACGGCATGGACTTAATGCGTATCAACTGCAGCTATGATCACGCCGACGCCTGGCTACAGATGATAGGAAACCTGAGACGTGCCCAACGCGAGCTCAACAAGGATTGCCGAATACTGATGGACCTGGGCGGGCCCAAACTGCGCACGGGCCCGCTTGCGCGAGGTCCTGCGGTAGTCAAATGGCGCCCGCGTCGCGACTGCTTCGGGAACGTGATAGCCCCCGCGCGCATCTGGTTGACTTCCAACGATAAACCCGAGTCGCCTCCGCAGGCAGCAGACGCCTGTCTGCCCGTGCCGCGCGATTGGCTTTCGAGACTCGATCCCGAAGCTTCAGTGAAGTTCTTCGATGCACGGGGCTCGTCTCGTTTGATGAAGATCGTTGACGCGGTCGGAGAAAACCGCTGGGCTGAATGTACTCAAACGGCCTACGTGAATTCGGGCACGGAATTTTATGTCAGGCGCAGTAACCTGTCGGGTTCGACGTCCGCTCTATCGGCCAGGGCCAAAGTAGGAAAACTCTCAGCTAAGACTGGATTCATACTGCTCAAGCAAGGCGACACCCTGATACTGACCCGCGCCCTTGATCCCGGCAGACGAGCGGCGGCTGACGAGTCAGGGGGATTGCCCGGCCCGGCGAGAATTGGAGTCACATTGCCCGATGTCTTTTCAGATGTGAAACCCGGCGAGGCTGTGTGGCTCGATGATGGAAAGATCGGTGGCATCATACGCTCCGCGAAGAAGGACCAGGTGAGCGTGGAGATCACTCAAGCGCGCCCCGCAGGGGAAAAGCTCTTTGCAGACAAGGGCATCAACCTGCCCGACAGTGACCTTCGCCTGCCCGCCCTGACAGCCAAGGACATCGAAGACTTGCAGTTCATTGCCAAACACGCAGACCTGGTCGGGTATTCCTTCGTACGAAATGAGAGCGATGTCTATGAGCTTCAATCGCGCCTGAAAGAGTTTGATGGAGAGCGACTCGGAATCGTGTTGAAGATAGAGACTCGAAGAGCGTTCGAACTCCTGCCGGGGTTGCTGTTGGCTGCGATGAACAGCCCGTCGGCAGGGGTGATGATAGCGCGCGGTGATCTTGCAGTTGAATGCGGTTATGAGCGAATGGCAGAGGTCCAGGAAGAGATTCTGTGGGTTTCGGAAGCGGCTCACATGCCTGTGATCTGGGCGACCCAGGTACTGGAGAAGCTGGCGAAGGAAGGCGTGCCCTCGCGCGCCGAAATCACCGACGCAGCAATGGGCGAGCGGGCCGAATGCGTAATGCTCAACAAGGGTCCATACATTGCAGATGCAGTTCGAGCACTTGATGACATTCTCCGCCGAATGCAAGCTCATCAGAGCAAGAAGAGCTCGATCTTGAGGCACCTGAGCCTCGTCGACCGGTTCTTCTCGAACGGCTGAATGGTTCAGGCGAGCGCTGACTTGATGAGTCGCGCCGCCTGACGAACCTTGCAGGCTTACGAATGGCCATAAACGAGAGATGAAACGAATTGCGGTTTTGACTAGCGGCGGTGATGCAGCCGGCATGAACGCGGCGATTCGCGCCGTCGTGCGTACGGGGCTGCACTATGGGTGGGAAGTCTTCGGCGTAAAGCATGGCTACGCCGGATTGATTGCCGGCGATTTCGTTGCGCTCGGCGCAAGAGATGTCAGCGGAATCATCCAGCACGGCGGCACCAAGCTCGGCAGCGCGAGGTGTGAAGAATTCAAGACACAGCTCGGAAGACTGAGAGCGCTGCGGCAACTCAATGAACGCGAAATCGGGGCGCTGGTCGTGATCGGCGGCGACGGTTCGCAGGCAGGTTCGCACGCGCTTTCACAGATGGGCTTTCCCGTGGTCGGCATCGCTTCAACGATTGACAACGACCTGTGCGGTTCCGAGATCACGCTCGGCGTAGACACGGCGTTGAATGTCGCGCTCGAAGCGATTGATCGGCTGAAGGTCACGGCCTCATCGCACGAACGCGCTTTCGTCGTTGAGGTGATGGGGCGCGACTGCGGCTACCTCGCGCTTATGGCTGGCATCGCCGGCGGCGCCGAGGCCATTGTGATTCCTGAAGCGGAGACTGATCCCGAACAAATCACCACAGAACTGCGCGCGGCATACGAACGCGGAAAGTCGCACGCGATTGTCGTCGTTGCGGAAGGCGCGAGATATAACGCGGACCGGTTGGCGCAGTACTTCGCAGAGCATCGTGAGCGGCTGGGCTTTGATTTACGAGTGACGAAACTCGGACACGTGCAGCGCGGCGGAACGCCGGGTCTCTTTGACCGGATGCTCGGCACGCGACTGGGCGCGGCCGCGACCGAGTATCTGGCGAGGGGCGAACACGGAATTCTGATCGGATTGCTAAGAGACGAAATCGTCGCCACGCCGCTTGCTGAAGTTGTTGCCGGCAAGAAGCCGCTCGATCTGCGCCTGCTGGAACTGGCGCGGGTGCTGGCGAAATAAACAGCGTCCGAGGCTCGATCGCTAGTGGTTCTACTTTGGCAGCACGCGGCCCAACGATCTGCTCAACAAGCTTCGAGGTTTGGCAGGAGGAGCAGGATGAACTTCAACCGGATCAGGCGACGCCCGGTGTCCCGTCATTCGATCTATATGAATCCGGTAGAATATAGGTGCGAGCGATCTAGGATAATCGCGATGCACTACACAAGCGGGTTCCCACCACATAGCGCGCTTTTTTAGCAACTCGTGGGCTCGGGCGCGCGCGGCTTCGTTCTCCGGCGTATCCGGCAACTCCTCGTAACTGCCAAAGACGAGAACGCACATCCACTCATGCTGGCTTTTGACATCATCAATCTCCACACAGACAAGCGGATTGGCGCGCATACAATCGATCTTAAAGCCCAGTGTGGAAAAGCCGAAAAGGTAGTTGCCATCATAAACCAGGTAGACCGGAACAGCATAAGGCTGACCGTCCATCTCGCAGGCCAACCTTGCGAGGCTGGCCTGCGCGAGGGCGTCGCGGCATTCCTGAATTTTCATCTCGTGGATCAGCATCGCAACCTCTAGCTCCTGGTGCGAGCGTTCTTGGGTTCGACGAGGTAGTGTTGGTACCAGATCGCTCGTCGCGGGCAAGTCTGCCAGCGGTATAGGAATCGATTCTTGCGAGGGCACGCCGGGAACAACTGTGCGAACCGGGTCCTGGTTATTTTCTACCGGCGTGAGTCTTGCGTTTGCCCCCGCCTTTGATTCCGCCGGCTTGCTGGCCGCCCATTCCGCCGCCGCTCTTGCCGCCTTTACCACTCCTCTCGGTGGCCGAGCCCGCTCCCACCGCGATGTGCCTCATCACATTGGGAGCGGTACTCGCGCCTGTGAGGCTGCGTGTCAGCAGATTGGGAACGACGTGAGCCCTCTTCCTTTCCACTGCTGCCAGCATGCGAGTAATCATTCTGGCAGCGGCACCGGTTTCTTCGTTCTCACTCATAAGTGCACCTGCTTCGGATATCCCCTTCTAAGCGCGGGCAGACTATCCGTTTTCGACTAAACAAAGGAAGCAATCCATGAGCATCCTGGAGCATCGTAAACAGGTTTCCAAACGCTCCCTCAGTGGAATTATAGAAGCGCGCGCGCGCAGGAGCTAGGACGGCCATCACAGATGGTATTGACAGTGAATCCCCCAACCGGAAGAGATCGAGAAAGAACGACAGGTCGGGAAGGTTGGGTGATTTTGGGTAGCGCCGGCGCGCTGATGTAGTCTGAAGTGAAAGCACCCAACCTCCCAGTTGGCGGATTCTCGTTTTTTGTTTTCATCAGCCTGGTAAGTCGCTTTCGAGTGTTTGAAGGCGGACGCGTGATGGCCGTCACTGTCAGCGGTGACCCCAGTCATATTTTCCTTGGCCTCCGAAATCTGATAATTTGGCTGTAGGACGCGAAAGGCTTGCACACATGCCGGAATCGTCATCGCAAACCAGCGGACCCGTGATCGTCGAGCGTCGCGACTTTCAACGGTTGTTTGATGCGCTGACCTCTCGCGAATACAAACTCGTAGGACCCACGGTCAGAGAAGGCGCGATCGTCTACGACGAGTTGCATAAAGACTCAGACCTGCCCGTGGGTTGGACCGACGAGCAAGAAGCCGGCATTTATCGACTAAAGCGGCGCACGGATGAAACACTCTTCGGCTATGTAGTCGGTCCTCATTCCTGGAAGAAGTCTCTCCTGCTTCCAGAGCTCCGCTTATGGAAAGCGCGACGCGGCGAGAACGGCTTCGAGATCATCGAAACCAAAAACGAAATCCCCAAACTCGCTTTCATCGGCGTCCGCTCTTGTGAGTTACATGCCATCGCGATTCAAGACAAGGTCATGGCCGAAGGCAAATACGTTGATCCGATCTACTCGAAGCGCCGCGAGCAAGCTTTCATCGTAGCGGTTAATTGCGGGCAGGCCGGCAACACTTGTTTTTGCGCGTCGATGAACACCGGACCAAAGGCAACCGCAGGGTATGATCTCGCGCTGACCGAAGCCCTCGAAGACGGCCGGCACTATTTCGTAGTTGAAGTCGGAACGCCTCGCGGCGCTGAAGTTCTCGAAGCGGTACCGCACTGCAATGCCAGCGATTCCGAAGTCGCGAGCGCGCATCGGATTTCGGATGACACTGCGGCGCACATGGGTCGCCAGCTCGACACCACTGGCATTAAGGAGTTGTTCTACCGGAACTACGAAAACCATCGATGGGACGAGGTGGCCAAACGCTGCCTGACCTGCGCGAATTGCACTATGGTGTGTCCGACTTGTTTTTGCACAACTGTGGAAGACGTCACCGATCTGACCGGCGAACACGCCGAGCGATGGCGGAAATGGGATTCGTGTTTCACGATGGACTTCTCTTACATCCACGGAGGCAGCGTGCGCACGTCGGCGAAGTCGCGATACCGGCAATGGCTCACGCACAAACTTGCAACGTGGATCGATCAATTCGGCACGTCCGGGTGTGTAGGCTGCGGACGCTGCATAACCTGGTGCCCGGTCGCAATCGACATCACCGAAGAAGCTCGGGCGATCCGAGACAGCGAGCACGCTAGAA
>JADGNW010000195.1 GCA_017883315.1 Blastocatellia bacterium
AGCGAATCACAAAAGGAAAAGCGATGCGGCGCGGGCAAGGGCGTGGCTTCGAAGTTCTTTCGGTTATCGATATCGACACAAGCTGCCTTTCTTGTTTTTCATCCCTCTATGCTATGGTGAATGGTCGCCGGTGTTTTGCACGCACGAGCCGCTCGAATCATTGAACTTTATTTTCCGGCGCGCACGATGACAGTTCGCTTGCGACTCGCGAGCGTTCGTACGCCTTGAAGAGACCGTGGCACAATGACACAAGTTATAGAAGGCGACACGATCACACTTCATTTACTCGCAGGCGAAGCGTTGAACTTCGACGTTCATCTCGTCAGCATCGATAATGAATGAGCCTCCGCAAGCAGAAGAATTCACCTGAGCCAATCAGGATCGGAATAGACACGGGCGGTACTTTTACCGACTTCGTCGTCGCGAGCGGTTCGCGCCTCACCGCCTTCAAGGCGGCTTCGACACCGCGCAATCCCGCCGAAGCAATCTTGTCGGGCATCACGCGCATCCTTGCAGATGCCGAAACCATTGGGTTCGAGATCGTTCACGGCACAACGGTCGCGACGAACGCGCTGCTCGAACGCCGTGGCGCTCGCACCGCGCTCATTACCACCGAAGGTTTCGAAGATGTGATCGAGATAGGCCGGCAGGCGCGTCCGGACCTCTTCAATCTGATGGTCACGCGTCGCGAGCCGCTCGTGCCTCGCGAATTGCGATTTGGCGCAAGCGAACGAACGGGCCCGGACGGCTCAATTGTCGAAGTGCTCGACGAAGAATCGCTCGAGAACATGGTTCGGCTGATTTCCAATCACCAGCCTCCCGTTGAATCTGTAGCTGTCTGCTTGCTGTTCTCTTTTGCGAATCCCGCGCACGAGCAAGTCATCGCACGCGCGCTTGAACCTATAGGTCTGCCGGTCTCACTCTCTCACAAAATTCTGCCCGAATACCGCGAGTATGAGAGAACCTCGACAGTCGTCATCAACGCGTACCTGGTTCCGATGATGTCCCGGTATCTCAGCGCGCTCGCGGAAGGATTGGAGTCCGTGGTCCGTGGTCCGTCGTCCGCAGCCAAGTCTAGAACCAAGAACCACGGACCACGGACTACGGACTACGGACTCCGTGTCATGCAATCCAACGGCGGATCGGTATCGGCCGCGACTGCCGCTGCGGAACCAGTTCGCGCGATTCTTTCAGGTCCTGCGGGTGGCGTAGTCGGCGCGCTGCGAGTGTGCGCCGCGGCCGGCATTCGCGACATCATAACCTTCGACATGGGAGGGACCTCGACTGATGTCGCGCTGTGCCGCGGAGAAGCTCGCACCACGAATGAGGCTCTGGTAGCCGGTTTGCCGGTAGCGGTGCCCGTGATCGACATCCACACCGTCGGCGCGGGAGGCGGATCGATCGCGCGAGTCGACGCTGCCGGAGCGCTGCGGGTCGGCCCCGAGTCGGCGGGCGCTGATCCCGGGCCGGCTTGCTACGGGCGCGGCAATGAGGTCACGGTTACCGACGCTAATCTGGTGCTCGGACGTTTTGGCGGAGCCAGCTTGCTCGGCGGTGAGATGCCAATCGATGCGGGCCGCTCCAGATCGGTTCTTACCCGACTCGCGGGCGAAATGTCGCGATTTGCCGAGCGGCCGGTTACCCCAGAACGCGCCGCGCTCGGTGTAATCCGCGTCGCAAACGCAAACATGGAAGCCGCGTTGCGAGTCGTGTCAGTCGAGCGAGGACAAGACCCGCGGCTGTTCACGCTGGTCGGCTTCGGCGGCGCGGGCGGTCTGCATGTTTGCGAGCTCGCGGCGGCGCTGCGCGTCCCTCGCATAATTGTGCCGCGTTCGCCGGGAACTCTCTCGGCGCTGGGCGTGTTGCTTGGCGACGTAGTTAAGGATTACTCGCGCACAGTGATGAAAAAAACGTCGGGGCTCGATGCGCGCGTACTCGAGCGTGACTTTGTAGCGCTCGAGCAAGAAGCGGTTCGGGACCTGAAGTACGAAGGATTCGGGACGGACAAAATGAAATTGCGGCGGTCAGTCGCAATAAGGTACGTTGGACAGTCGTTTGAGATCGATATTGCATGGGGCGGTCGCATCGAAGCGAAATTTCATGCCGCTCATCGCGGGCGCTACGGCTATGGGGACAGCTCACGCCCTATTGAGATCGTATCGCTTCGCGTGCGGGCAACCGGCGTAACGCAAAAGCCTCGAGCGAAGCGCTGGCCCTCCGGTCAGTCGCGCATTGCCAGTCATTCTCACACTGCTCGCGTTTATCTCAGCGAGCGTTCAGCGCAAGTTCCGGTTTACGCACGAGACGACTTGAGCGTCGGCGTCCGGCTCACGGGTCCTGCGATCATAACCGAGTACAGCTCGACGACTCTGATCCCGCCGCGCTTCAAAGTTGAAGTCGACTCGTGGCTGAACCTGATAATCAGAGGTCAGAGGTCAGAGGTCAGAGGTCAGAAGTCAGACATCAGAAGAGATCAGACATCAGAAGTCTGACCTCTGACCTCTGACTTCTGACTTCTGACCTCTTACCTCTGCTTCCTTTACCTGGCCCGCATCGCTGTGATAGTTTCACCAACCTGAGAAATGCTTAGGAGGCGCTATGGACATTAAAGAACGAGTTGTTGGAGGAGTCAGCATACTCGATCTGTCGGGCAAAATCGTGCTGGGCGAAGGCGACGTTCAGGTGAAAGAGCGTATCAAGGATCTGCTCAGTGACGGGCAACGTCGGATTCTGTTGAACCTGGCCGGGGTGAACTATATCGACTCAGCAGGGCTTGGAACGCTCATCGGCAGTTACACGACCGTAAGACGCGACGGTGGAAGTCTGAAGCTGGTCAATCTGACCAAACGCATACAGGACTTGCTCGCGATAACCAAGCTCATCACGGTGTTCGAGACGTTCGATAACGAAGCGGAAGCGCTTGCTTCATTCAACTCTTGAGGCCAATTCGAAATCCGAGATTCGACGTTCTTCACGGCTGCTGCGCCGCCAGTGCGCGAACTCGGTCAACTGAAGCTTTGATCGCAGGATCGTTCGACGCAGCATAAGCCTTCTCGTAGATTCGCAGCGCCTGCTGATACTGCTTGTCGCTCTCATAAACATAGCCAAGCTCCAAAAGCGCGGGGATGGATTCGGGCGTCAACTGGATCGTAATCTCGAGCGCCTCCATCGCCTTTCTCATTTGACCGCTTCGCGACAACGCAATTCCGTAGTAGAGCCACGCCTGCCCGTTGTCGGGGTTAGCTTTTGCGATCTTCTCGAGCGGCGCGACCGCGCTGTCGAATTTGCGCGCGCCAAGATAAGCGCGGCCAAGAATGTTCGCAGTCTTCAAATCGTCACGGGTAAGCTTGAGCCGCTCGCCAACCTCGGCGGCTTCTATCCACCTGGCATCCGAACTCGACTTGCGAGCTTTCCGCATTAAGCTGTCTGCCAGCAATTCCATAGCGGCGACGTCTTCCGGATTGCCTTTGACCGCCTCTCGAAGCGCAACTATCGCGTGGTCGTCGTCTTCACGTTTGAAGTAAATCGCTCCGAGATAATACTCGTTCGCCGCGTTCTCTTTGATTCGCTCATCGGCCGGGGTTGGCGCTTTCTCGCGAGCCGCAGCCGCGAGCAAGGGCAGCGCTTCGTCGTAACGCTCAAGAGAGAAGTATGAACGGGCCAGCGCAGTCCGCGCGCTCGGGTCAACTTCGCGCTTAGCCTTCGAGTTGATATCGATGTAGCGTTTCAGCGCGTCGATCGACTTATCGTAGTGAGCTTGCAGATAATGCGAAATGCCTATCGTGTACCACGCGCTTGCGATGTCGGGAGTCGCCGGCGTTTGAATCTCGAGCAGGTCGATCGCGTGTGAAAGCGGCAGCTCAACTCGGTCATATCGTTTCAGCTTGAACTCGCAAAGCCCGATGTAATACCACGCGCCGGCCGCGTCAGGGCGTTCCATCACGATGTCCTGGAACTCGACCAGCGCCGCTTTGAAATCGCCCGTGTTGTAGAGCTTCACGCCACGATCCCAGTCCGAAGCGAATGCCGTCGCCGCCAGGAGTAGTACGAGTAGGACCGCCGCTTGAATTCGATCTACCCTGAATTGCATCGAGCGGAATTATCGCACGGGCGCTTTCAGGTGTCGAAGGCGATCAAAGTAGCGCCAGAGTTTCACAACCATCAGGATTGCTCAAAGACAGATGCGGGAGTAGATTTCTCTTAACATGAAGAGTCTTGAAGTACAGATCGAGGAGCCAACGGTTGATCGGCTTGAAGCCGCTGCCGAGAAGCTCGGCATTACGCCTGAAGAGCTGCTCCGAGTGAGCGTCGAGGAGAAGCTCGAAAGGCTGGACGAGTCGTTTCGCGCTGCCGTTGACCAGGTAGTCTCAAAGAATGCAGAACTCTACAAGCGACTGGCCTAATGCGATACCTGACCGTTGATGAGGTGCTTGCACTTCACAAGCGGGTAATCGAAACCAGCGGAGGAAGCCCAGGTCTTCGGTACTCGGCTGGGCTTGAATCGGCAATCGCTCAGCCGCAGATGACGTTCGAAGGCGTTGACTTGTATTCAACGCTTGTCTCAAAGGCGGCCGCGCTGGGCTACTCGCTCATTATGAATCACCCTTTCGTCGATGGTAACAAGCGCGTCGGACACGCTGCGATGGAAGTGATGCTAGTTCTAAATGGGTGGCAGTTATCTGCAAGCGTGGATGAGCAGGAGCGGGTTGTGCTGGCTGTCGCAAGCGGCGCGATATCACGCGACGAATTTTCTGGATGGCTTGAGGCGCACGTGCTGAGTCTTCCCACGTACCAGACATAACTCCGGCGTGTAGCCCGCTCACGTTGGTCGTCTCTAGACTCGCTAAGCCTTTGTTTGACACTCTCCGCAACCAGCGCGTATGTTCGAAGCTTGCCTTTATATCACTAATTTCATCTAACCTAATCAATGGGGGGACTCATTATGGAAACGATACCCGCGCACGGCGGTCGCCTCGTTAATCGCGAGACCACCGGCGTCGAGCGAGAGACGTTGCTCGAACGTGTGCCGTCGATGCCTCGAATCAATCTGCGCTCTCGCGAAATCTCGGACCTCGAGATGATCGCCAACGGCGCGTTCAGCCCGCTCGAGGGCTTCATGTGCGAAGACGACTACATTGCGGTGCGCGGAAACATGCACCTCGCGTCGGGTCTGCCGTGGACGATCCCGGTGACCTTGTCGGCTTCAGACGATCTCGCGAGCCGCCTGCCCGAGGGCTCCGATGCTGCACTCTATTCAATCGATGATCACTTGCTTGGAGTGCTGCATCTGCGTCAGAAGTTTCGCTATGACCAACAGCGCGAAGCCGAGCGGGTTTATTTGACGACCGATCCTTCGCACCCGGGAGTTCGCGCGCTTTACGATCAAGGCGAGTGGCTGCTGGGGGGACCGGTTAGCTTGTTGAATCGGCCGCGCAATCCGGCGTTTCCGAATTATCGCCTCGATCCGAAGCAGACTCGCGAGGCGTTCAAGAAGAAGGGCTGGCGGAGAGTGGTCGCCTTTCAAACTCGCAACCCGATCCACCGCGCGCACGAGTACATAATCAAGTGCGCGTTGGAAACGGTAGACGGATTGTTGCTGCACCCATTGGTGGGCGAGACCAAGTCAGACGACATATCGGCAGACGTTCGCATGCAATGCTACGAGGTCATGCTCGAGCATTACTTCCCGCGGACGCGGACACTGCTGGCGGTGAACCCCGCGGCGATGCGTTACGCCGGGCCGCGCGAGGCGGTCTTTCACGCGATCATTCGCAAGAACTATGGCTGCACTCATTTCATCGTCGGTCGCGATCACGCCGGAGTCGGCTCGTTCTATGGGACTTATGATGCGCACTACATCTTCAACGAGTTCGATCCTGAAGCGCTGGCGGTGACGCCGATGTTCTTCGATCACTCGTTCTACTGCCGGCGTTGCGACGCGATGGCTTCGAACAAGACTTGTCCTCACGATTCAGCGGAGCACGTGACGCTTTCAGGAACGAGAGTTCGCGAGATGCTGGCGAAAGCCGAGATGCCCCCGCGCGAGTTCTCACGCCCGGAAGTGGCGGCGATTCTGATTGAAGCCATGAAAAAGAGTGAGAGCGCGTAAGGTAAGGCGACCTTTGCGGATCTCTTGGAGTCTCTGCGCGTCCTTAGCGAGCTTTGCGGTCCTTAGCGGATTTTGCGCGAAAGAATCGGTGCGAGAAGAAAAGATAGTTTGGCGCAAAGCTCGCTAAGGACCGCAAAGCTCGCTAAGGTGGTCATCATCGGAATCAGGTCGGGACTTACTTATTTGGCGGCGTATCGCTGTCTCCGTCAGTCATCTCGCGCCGGTGAATCATCCAGAACGCGACGCGCTCGGCAAGCGCGCTGATCGTGTATGACGGATTCGTTGCCAGGGCGGTAGGAATGATCGAGCCGTCCGCCACGAACAGACCTGGAACGCCGTGCACTTCGCCCTGCGGATTGACAACGCCATTCCGTTTGGTATCTCCCATTACACAACCGCCCAGGGGATGGGCCGTTATCAAGCCGGTTCCAGTGACGGGGTTGTAGTTCGCCGGCTTGGCATAATTCCCGCCGAGTTGCTGGCTCAACTCTTTCAGCGAAGCGGTTATTTCCCGGTAAAGCGGAAGGCTGTCAGTCGGGTCCCAGTAAAGCGTGATCCTGCCATCGCGCATCGCAAGCACGCCGTTGCCGGCATCGGTCCCCATGCCGAGATAGCCAAGCTCGTAACGTTTGAAGTCGGGGTCTGTATCCTTCTTCATTCCGAAGACCGCTTCCATAAACGGGATCTTCCCGAGGTCTTCGATGAATATCTTGTATTCAGCGGTGCTGAAGTCCGCGCCCACCGTGATCGAAGGCCCGCTCTTCGGCTGAAGGTCTTGCACCGTATCTTTCGTCTTGGGCACAAGGAAATCGCCGTTGCCCGAAAAGTGATGGCCGAGCTTCTTGCTCATGGGCGGCAGCGTGCGCTGCGACTTCAGCAAGACCTCGGTTGATCCGAGCGTTCCCGCCGCGAGCACGACCTGTTTTGCACGAAGAGAGCCGTGCGGATTGGGTAGTCCCTCACCTCGAAGAGTCACGTCGACCTCGAATCCGCCGGCCACCTTCCGAACGCGGTCTACGCGATGCTCGGGGAATATCTGAGCCTTGTGCTGCTGAGCCAGAGCGAGATAGTTGAGCGTCAGAAGCGCGCGCGCGTTCACGTTCCCCTCGAAGCTGGCGGACGGCGGGCAGCCTATCAGGCATTCTCCGCAGAATACGCATGGGGTTTGCGGAATGCCCGCGGGAGTCTGCACTGATTCTTGCGATGTGAGCACGGCAATTGGAACAAAGTGCGGCTCTCGCTGGCAGCGGCGGCACTTCTTCGCAGCAGCGATGAAAGATTCAGACCTTGCGGGAAACCCAAGCACAGGATTCGGCTGGCATGGCTCGGCTTTCAGGATGTCGCCGGCCAGATCGTAATACGGATCGAGCACTTTGCGATTAACACTACCGGGCCAGCCCTTTCTCTCGAATATCTCCGCGTGCGCTCGAAGCCGCACGCCGAAATAATGGAGCGAGCCACCGCCGACGCCGATGCCGCGAATGACGTTCATCCCGTAGCCGACATCGATTTGAAAGTGCCCATGTCGAATTGTCGGAGTTCCGTGGCCTGTAGCGGTGATCTCGCCTCGCCCGGCTGGATACTCTTTGCCTCGCTCGAGGATCCCCACGGACCTTCCAGCTTGCGCGAGACGAAGAGCTACGGCCGCTCCGCCAAAACCTGAGCCGATCACCACTACATCGAATTCCTGTCCTATTGCCGATTCATTACTTGCCATGTTTTCCTCCGTCTCGGTTCCGTACTAGCTCGATGTTGAATGAAGTCAATGACACATGAAGCTCAGGGTAATCCCACCAACGCAGTAGTTGGTGGGATTACAACTGAGAGACAAACTACCTGACCGTCAGCGGCGGAAGGCCGACAGGCTTCGGATCAAAGCAGCGGGTGAACGCGTCTTTGAAACCATCAATTGTCGTCTGCTGGTTCAGCGGTTTGATATCGCCGCGCCCAACGGCCAGCGCGAATGCCGCCCAAAAATATTTCTCACCTTTCATTTCGGCAATTAGAAGCTCGTCGAGAGTTTTCTTCTCAATCGAGATTGCAAGGTTGGCACTCTCAACATCCTTCAAGGTGAGATTCTCGCCGTGAGGAGTATTCTCGATAAACTCCGCGATGCCGTTGCGAATCTTGAGCACGTAACCGAGAGCGCCAAACTGTTGATCGCTGTCGGCTGGAAACCAGAAGCCTAAGGATTTTTCCACCCGGGCCGGTGCGGTCAGTTCAGCCTTGAGCCGCAGCGTCAACGAGTTGACCCACGCCCCGGCTGGAAGCCCGCCTTGCACGCCCGGCGAAACCAATCCGCCGACTATGGCATCAGGGAACGGAAAGCCCTTGAGCTCATGCGCGGCGGTGATGTACCAGTTGCGCCAGTTCGGATTCTCGGCCAGCTCGCCCAGCTTCAGGAACGCATTCGCCTTGATGTTCTTGGCAGTCTGGAAATCTTCCTTCGAGACCGGGCCTGAAGTTGAATTTCCGCTGCTTATGCCGAGCAAGTCTTCGGGAGTGACATAAGCGCGAACTACGTTTGTGGTCAGCTCGGCAGCCCACTCGACTTCGCCTCTGCCGGCGAGTGCCTTCGCTTCGCTGTTTTCTGCTTTCGCCTCAGCGAGCAACTTGTCGCCTCTCGTCAAAGCATCTTGCGCTGCCTTGTTGACCTCTTTCGCTCCGCCCATCATCTTCAGATATCTGATACCAAGGTCGTGCGGCGGCGTCGGCCGCAGGCCTACAGGGTCGGCCTGGAACCAGCCGACGTTGCCGGCGTAGACTTCGCGGACTCCCTGTGTGACTGACCCATAAAACGGTCTCAAATAGTCCCGCGGGTCAACGACCTTTGCGTTGACATTCAGGATGGGCTTCACTTTATCCAGGTCGTTCATGATGATCTCTTCCTCGCCGTTCTTCTGGAGGTAGAGCGTCTCAATCAGTGGAGCAAGCTCGTCCATAGTGAAGCCCTTGTTCATCCACCTGATGGTTTGATCGTGAGTGAACTGCACGGCGTCGCGGAAATTTCTGAGCAGCCTGTGAATGTTTTCTGCTTCACACACCGGAGGCCCGTGACTCGGCACCATGCACCAGGAGTCATACGCCCGGAGCTTGTCCACGCTACGGAACCAGTCAGCCGGGTTTCGGTAGCTTGTGCCACGCAGGCTATAGAGGTTCGGGAACGAGGGCCCCTGAATTACTTCCGCCGAAAATAACAGCCCGCGCCCCCACCAGTCGTCCGGCTTGAGAGCGCTCGCGACGAAATTGCCGCCGCTGTTCAACTTGTCCGGCAGGAAGACCGCAAGCTCGTCATTGGTCTCGCTCGGCACGTAGATAATCTTCATCTGGACGCCCGCGGCCGTGATGTAAAGTTCTTCGTTGAAGGTCCTCGAAGGCATGCGGTAACTGCCCTGCAGGGAGATACACTCTTTCCCCTCTGCCCGCTCCTGTAAGGTGAGGCACTTTTTTGTTTTCGGATCAAAGCAACAGCCGTATTCCTGCGGTCCAATGCCGTCGTTGACTTGATTGCCGCCCTCTTTGTAGTTGCGAAGAAAGTTGCCGTACATGTAACTCGACCGCGCGTCTATGATGGTGCCGGTGACGAAGGCCGTCGTGCCCACGCCGTCGTTGATTTTGTACTGGCCGATGACCGCCACACAGTCTTTGTTTTGCGCATCAACGTCAAAGTAGCCGTCGGCTCCCGGCTTGGTGGGATCTTCTGGCTTGCAGGGAGGGCGGTCCGCTTCAGTCAGGTAACCCCACACGCCAAACGTATGATCGATGTGGTTGTGCGTATAGATGATCGCCCTGATCGGAAGCTTACCTGGCGGCAAGATGAATTCCCCGTCAGCGCCTCTTGTCGTTCGGAAATGTCTAATGACCTCCTGTGTAATTCCCGGATTCCCCAAGGTGTCAACGATGACGATTTCTCTCTGGCCGTCACTCCTCTTTGGCCCTTTTATGACCATCGTGTTCGCCAGGTCGTACCCGACCGCGCTATAGACGTCGTAGCTGATGTCTTTCGGGACTTGCGCGTCCGGGAGCGGGTAATGGTCCTTTCTTAGATCGTAGATTTTCACCGGGTCGAACCAGTTGGTGTGATTCTTGAGGAGCGGATTGATCGGCACTTCTTGAATGACCTTCGTGCTATCCTGAGCAAGCGACTGGGCGCAGAAGACGACCAGCAGCGCGGTCAGGCAACCTGAAGCTCTGCGAAGAACCAACGATAGATTGAGCGACATACTCACCTCCTTAGCGGTGTGTGAAACAATACGTTTGAAGAGCCGTGCCGCGAGCCTTAGCCGTGACACTTCCATCCACGAAGTTGTAAACGCGCACATCTTTAAATAGAATGCCAAATCACAAAACAAGAGTTACGAAGATCATACATGCTTGGTCCCTTGCGGTATTGATGGTATGCGGATTTCTTTACACGGTTTTGTGATGGACTTGTGATGGAGGCGAAGGTCTTAACCTACCGATTCGACGACACGCGAGTTGACCTCAAGACCTTCAGGGTTTTCAAGGCGGGCCGCGCCCTGCCAATGGAGCCCAAGGTCTTCGAGGTTCTGATCTTTTTGATCGAGCACCGCGGACGCGTCGTCGAAAAGGAAGAGCTCTTGAGCACGATATGGAAAGGAGCGTTCGTCACACAGAACGCGTTGACGCGGGTCATAGCTCAATTGCGAAAGGCTCTGGGCGACGATCCCAAAGAGGCGCGCTACATTAGAACCGTGCAGACGCGCGGGTACCAGTTCATCCCCGAAGTTCGATCGACCCAGATCGCAGACCGTGAAGCAATAGAGGCGACCACATCGCAAGGTCGCGCGGGCCGCGTTGGGTCGATCGCGGTGCTGCCGCTTGAAAACCTCTCAGGCGATCCTTCGCAGGAATACTTTGCCGATGCAATGACCGAGGAATTGATTACCGAGCTTGCCAAAATCGGCGCGCTCAGAGTCATCTCGCGGACTTCGACTATGCGATACAAGCGCGTGAGCAAGTCGCTTCCGGAGATTGCCCGCGAGCTTAACGTCGATGCCATCATCGAAGGATCGGCGCTGCGGTCGGGCGAGCGCGTCCGCATTACGGCGCAGTTGGTTCAAGCAGCCACTGACACCCACCTGTGGGCTGAAAGTTATGAACGCGACTTAAGCGACATCCTCGCATTGCAGAAAGAAGTGGCGGGCACGATTGCCAGGGAAATAGAGATAAAGCTGACGCCGCGAGAGCAGGCGCGGCTCGCAACTGCGCGTCCGGTCGACCCGGATGCGTGCGACGCTTATCTTAAGGGTCTCTACTACTTCGTCCAGGGGCGCGATCATATGCCCGCGACGAAGCAGTTGTTGAGGAAGAGCGTCAAGCACTTCGAGCAAGCAATCTTAATGGATCCAGATTACGCCGCGGCTTATGCGGGACTCGCAAGCGCCTATCGCTGGCTCGGAGCCTATTCTGATCCCGCGCTCTACTTGCAGGCAAAACGAGCGGCTGCGAAGGCGATTGAGCTTGATGACACGGTTGCCGAAGCTCATGCCGCGCTCGGCTGGATATTGTTCAAATACGAATGGGATTGGCGAGGTGCGGAACGAGAATACTTGAAGGCCATCGAGCTAAACCCGAATACGATGTACCATCAGGGATATGCTCTGTTGCTGGCGTCGCTCGGCCGGCACGAGGAAGCAATTGAACGGGTCCGCCTCGCCGAGCTTTCAGACCCGCTCAATCTCACCGTGAAAGCAGTAATTGGAATGGTGTACTTCTTCGCGCGTCATTTCGACCAAGCCGTCGAGCAGCTTGAAAAGACTGCAGAGTTGGACCCGGAGATCACGCTTGTGCGATGGGTGCTCGGCTGGGCTTACGAGCAACGAGGCGAGTATTCGAAAGCCATTCAAGAGACAAAAGAAGCGATGCGTCTTTCCGGCAGCAGCCTGTTTGGCGCGGGCTTTCTCGGTTACATCCACGCTCGAAGCGGGAATAGAAGCGAAGCGCAAAGAGTCCTTGATGAACTGAGTGAGGCATCGAAACGGAAACATGTCGGCTCCTACTACATGACGCTGATATATTCCGCGCTTGGCGAAAATGAGCTGGCGCTCGATTGGCTTGAGCGAGCCTGTGATGAACACGACGATTATATAACCTACCTGAAAGTCGATCCGCGGCTCGACACGCTTCGCCCGGACGGCCGTTTTCTTGACCTGATGCTGCGCACCGGTCTCGCGGGGTGAAGGACCCTGGGCGCAAACTCTGGCCCGCAAAGCCCGGCCCCGCGACGCCTGCCTAACGATGGTGTCTATGGATGATTTTCTCCGTTTTGGTGGTGTCCGAGTTGGATTACTCTCTGCGCAACCTTCGCGTTCTCGGCGTCTCTGCGTTGAATACTCGTCGAAAGACTGCACCGCCGAGTAGCAGAGGACGCCGAGATAGCGCGGGGAGAGTTGAAACCAGGACCCTCCGTTTTCTTAGAATTGTACTGGTAAAATGTGTAGAGTATAATCCGACTGCCGCTACATCCCTCTGGGTGATGAGGCCGACGGAGACCCAACCTCATGATCAGGTGCGACAATTGTGGGACTAACAACATCGACGGGAGCGAGTACTGCGACGAGTGTGGGATGAAGCTGGACCTGATGACGCGGTCGTCATCGCGCAAAGAAGCGGCGCCGATTTATCAGGCGCCCAGCGCCGTCGAAAGCGAGCCTGTGAGTTTCAATACTCTGGATGGACCGCTGCCGGCGCCGCCTTCGTTCACGACGTCAACAAGCGTGCCCAAGCCCGCGACCCCGGCTCGCGAACGCAAGAAGTCGGCTGATTCAAAGGTGAGCAGCGCGAGCCCAAGGAGAGCCCAGACCAATGAACGTTCCGGGCCCGCCTTCAAGTCCAATGATGAGCAGGCAATGCGTTCGGAACCGCCATCCAAGACGTTCGCGCTTTCTTCCGCGCAACAAACCGGCGAGCTTGAATCGGACGATCAAGCAAGTCGCGGAATTTCTACGTCGCGTGCGTTGGCGAGGCTCATACTCGAGCGAGGCGGCAGAATCGGTAAAGAGTTTCCGATAACCGGAATCGAAGCGAACATCGGACGTTGGGACGCGGACAGCGGGATATTTCCAGACGTCGATTTGGACGAAGACGATGCGGAGGCGAAGGTCTCACGAAGACACGCGCGCATCGTCAATCATAATAGCCAGTTTTTTATCGAGGACCTGGGCTCGACCAACGGCACGTTCGTGAATCGCGGCCGAAGGCTTCTCCCGGGCAAGCGCCATATGCTTCAGAATGGCGATGAAATCATAGTCGGAAAGACGTTTTTGAAGTTTCAGATACTCAAATAACTTGGTTCCTGGTTTCTGGTTCTGATCTCCGGGTATATTTCTCAGTTTCAGGTTCGCTTGAACCAGGAACTAGAAACAAGAAACTTGAGCCCAGTTTATGTTCTGTCCTGAATGTGGCAGTCACCTGCGCCCGGGAGAGCCGTTTTGTGGAGAGTGCGGAGCGAGGCAGGACCCAATGCCGGCTCCGCCCCCGCCAGTCATTCTGGAAGCGCGCAGCGGGAGCGTCGAAGATCGTATGCCTGACTCGAAGAAATCAAAACAAGCGATGAGCCAGCAGCTTGAGCCGGGAACGTTCCTGCTCGACAGGTATTCGATCGTCCATCGCGTCGGCGGCGGCGGAATGGGTTCGGTCTACCAGGCCCGCGACAAGCGGCTCGCCGATCGCCTCTGCGCCGTCAAGGAAATGATCGAGATGTTCGCCGACCAGAACCAGCGCACGAAAGCGGTCGAAGACTTCAAGCGCGAGGCCGAGGTGCTGGCTCAACTCGATCATCCTTCGATCCCAACCGTATTCGATTACTTCATCGAGACCGGCAGGTATTACCTGGTGATGAGATGGATCGGCGGCGGCGACCTGGCCGAGCAGATGCGGCTTCGCGGCGGAATAGTCGACGAAGCCACCGTCTGCAAGTGGGCGGTTCAGATCTGCGACGTGCTTCACTACATACACACACAGAAACCGCCAATCATCTACCGCGATCTCAAGCCGGCCAACCTGATGCTGGATGACAAGACCGGACGAGTGATGCTGGTGGACTTCGGCATCGCGCGCATCGTGCGCCCGACGGAGAAGGGCGTGACTGCGATCGGCACGATGGGCTATGCCCCTCCTGAGTTGTTCGCCGGCAAGGTGGAACCTCGCTCGGATCTCTACTCGCTCGGCGCGACAGTCTTTCACATGCTGACCGGCTCTGACCCGCAGGATAATCCGCTGCTCATTTTCGATTTCAGCAAGAACCCGCGGCCCTGTCAGATAAACCCGAACATCACACCTGAGATGGAGCGCATCCTGATGAAGACGGTCGCGCACAAGCCCGAAGACCGGCATGCTTCGGCGCTCGAGCTAATGCGCGCGTTTGAAGCTCACAGCGGTTACCTGGCGACACATCCAAGACCCGAAATCTCGCGACCCTATCCTCCCTATCCGGGCGCTCCTCGCCGGTCATCGTCGGGCGACGTTCCGATCTCTTCGGTCCAGGTGGCGCCGGGCGGCCCGGCTTCTCAGATGGCGCCGCTGATGGAGTGGGTTTTCTGCGGACACTGCGGCGAGAAGATCGGCGCCGATGATGTCTTCTGCGCACACTGTGGCCATCGCCAGCCGACTCCCGGCAGCGATGCCGCCGCCGCTGGCTATGCGGGCGCCGTAGCGCCGGGCCGAATAACCGCGCAACTCGTTGTCGTGGGTACGGGCGACATGGTCAGGCCGTTCGTTATAGACAAGGCGAGCGTGTTGATCGGCCGAACCGATCCACATACTGAAATATTTCCCGAGGTGGATCTGACGAGACATGACCCGGAGACGAAAGTGTCGCGCAAGCACGCCAGAATATATCGGCAGGGCGAGCAGTTCTTGATCGAGGACCTTGGATCGGTCAACGGCACAATCGTCAATTCAGTCACCGGGGGCTCGATTCGTCTCAATGCCAAGTCTCCGCGTGTGCTTGCAGCGGGTGATGAACTGAAGCTGGGCGGGACTGTCTTGCGGTTTATTCTAGCGTGATCAATCTTGCGTTCT
Organism: Blastocatellia bacterium; assembly: GCA_017883315.1. Taxonomy (GTDB): domain Bacteria; phylum Acidobacteriota; class Blastocatellia; order UBA7656; family UBA7656; genus Onstottus_A. The sequence goes on from JADGNW010000195.1 coordinate 15,155, forward strand.
TATTTTTATGACGAAGTTTTGCCCATACTGCGGCAAGGAGTTGAACTCGAGATCGAAGTTTTGTCCGCAGTGCGGCAAGGCTAAACCCGAGCGCCGCGCCACCGGAGCCGATGTCGCGGTAGATCGTTCACCCGCGCGAGCAGGCGGCAGCTCGAGTTCCATTGAGTCTGCGCGCCTACAACGAAACTTCGAACGGGCATCTGTTGCTGGAAGGGAGACCCCTTCACGAATCGAAGGGCGGCCGCGCACCGTGTCGATGGCCTCGCCGAAGTCTTCGCCGCGCAACGGCGCCGCTCGCGCGGTCGCGGGTCGTTACGCTCCGGCGACCCACGCGATCATCGGCTCATCCGAGCAGGCCGGATTCGGACTTCGCTACGGCGCATGGATGTTTGATTTCCTGATTACGCTGATTGCAATCATGGTCTTCACCTTCGTCGTAACCGCTGCGAGCCGGCGTTCGGTGGTGGGCTCGAACACCGACTTATTGATTGTAGCGGGTCTTACACTGTTGTTGTTCGTACTGAACTTTGTGGTGCTTGCTGGCGCCGGCGGGCAGACAGCAGGCATGCGGATACTGGGCATATACATCGTGCGGGTCGATGGCAGGCCTTTTTCAATGAAGCAGGCATTGCTTCGGCACCTGATCGGTTATCCGCTTTCAACGGCGGCGTTTTTTCTCGGCTTTCTCTGGATGTTGTGGGACCCGCGTCAGCAAGGCTGGCACGACAAACTGGCGCGCACGATTGTCGTAATGTCGAAGTGATTACGTTTCCGCGTCATTGGATTTAACCATGTCTACGTTCATCATACGCCCAAAGGACTACGAGCCTTCCATCGTGAAGCTCGACCGGACGAAGTTGACCATCGGGCGCTCCTCACGCAACGACATCTGCATAAGCGATCCGTTCGCCTCGCGGCTTCACGCTGAGATCAGACGAGAGACCGATCAAGTGATGCTGGTTGACAACGGCAGCGCGAACGGGACCTACGTAAACGGAAAGCGTGTCACCGGAACCGTCCGGCTCTTCGCAGGGGACATCATCCGCATTGGTGAAACGGAAATCGAATACAGCTCCGGTGAGCAAGACATGCTCTCGGGCGCGACGGTCTACCTTACCGGACCCGCAGCCCAGGTGCTCCCGGCCGACACAATCACTTCACCCATCCCCTCGCGCTCGACTAATGATCTGATCTCCTCCATAAGATCCGGATCAATCTCCGGAGAGGCCCGAGTTGGTTCAGGCACGGGCGCCGCAATGAAGCGGGAAGCGCCGGGCCGCGATCTGCTCAGCATCGTTTCCCAGGTCGGCATAGCGCTTCTGCCTCGCACCTCTCTCGAAGACACATTGAAGATGACCATTGACCTGGTCTTTCAGGCGATACCCGCCGAGCGCGGATTTCTTTTCCTGAAGGAGAACGGCGATCTGACCTGCAAGATCGCGCGCGGCGTCAACGAAGCAGCCTTGCCGGCTGCGTCGCAAGTGCAATTGAGCAGATCGATCACCAACAAGGTCCTGAGCGAAGGCGCTTCAGTTCTGACGTCGGACGCGATGCACGACCCGCGTTTTCAATCTCAGCATTCGGTCGTGCTCTCTCAGATCAGATCGGTGATGGCTGTGCCGCTCGCTTCGGGCGAAGAAATTTTTGGCATGGTCTATGTGGACAACCCGTTCGACAATCGTTTCACGGAAGAAGATCTGAAAGTGCTGACTACGATTGCGTCGGTGGCTTCGATCAAGATCGAACACGAGCGGTTGCTCGACGAGCGCCTGGAAAAACGGCGCATGGAAGAGGAGCTGAAGGTCGCTTCTGAAATCCAGATGCGGTTGCAGCCGTTTGCGCCGCCAAAGATCGATGGTTGGGACATGACCGGCGTGTCGTTCCCCTGCCGCGAGATCGGAGGCGACTATTACGACTTCATTCACCGCAAACGCGACCATCGCTTGATCGTCGCGGTCGGCGACGTCTCGGGTAAAGGCACCGGCGCTGCGCTGTTGATGTCTTCGGTGCACGCAGCCGTGCGAGCGCAATCACAGACTCGCGCTACTATCAGCGAAGTGATGAGCGAGATCAATGAGTACATATTCGAGAACTCACCGCCTAACAAATTCCTCACGCTGTTCTACGGTGAGCTCGACCCCGCGACCGGGATTCTTTCGTATTCGAACGGCGGTCACAATGCGCCGATGCTTATGCGGCGCTCGGGCGAAGTAGAACGACTCGACACGGGAGGCCTTCCGATAGGGATGATGCAAGGCGTCGTGTATCAGGAGGCTTCTGTCCAGTTTCAGCACGGCGACGTGCTCGTGATTTACAGCGATGGAATCACCGAGTCGATCAACGAACGCGACGAGGAGTTCGAAGAGGAACGGCTGATAGAAGTCGTCAAGAATAATCTCGGCCGTTCCGCTTCCGGCATTCGCGATCGCATCGATGAGGCGTTGTCGAAATTCGTGGGAACCACGGCGCCGGTTGACGACATGACGTTGATGATCATCAAGCGCACCGATGAGGGCGTTGACATAAGCGACGCAACACTCCGCAACTAGCTGGCTGTTGAAAAGCCATAACACACTAGCGTTGACGAGCAATCCCACCAACGCGATGGCGAGCCGTAAAAACAACCACTCCGTCAGCGCCGCGTGGCTCGTGATGATTCTGATATCGAGCGCGACCCCGCACGCGGCCGCAAAGCCGCGTGCGACCAGCTCAATCCGCGACGTCAACTCCTTCCTCAAGAACAGCGTAAGGACCGATGTCGGAGGCGAGGGGCTTTGGCTGCCTCAACTGGACGCGAAGCTGACTGCTTGGCTTGCGCAGAAGCCGGGCTTCGTTGGACAGGTTTATTACGTTCATAAGACTGCGCTCGATGGTCTGTTCGAGTATGCCTTTCAAAGCGAACGCGGCGGCGAGCT
>JADGNW010000196.1 GCA_017883315.1 Blastocatellia bacterium
CTCGAATGGTCCCGCCAGGCGATCTACCAGAACTCGCTCCAACTCACTCGCTGCGCAGTCCGATTCAATCAGAGCCAGCAAGTATTCTTCCTTCGAATGCGCCCCAACTGCCGTCATTCGTTCCCGCAGCGCCGCGTCGAGCGGATCCGGCAGAGCAATCGTGACAGTGGACATGTCGAAATCATGCGCCTTTCGCGTTGCCTTGGCAAGAGGGCTTGAGCTCACCGATGTGCCCGTCGTCCCAGATGCCGAGGTCCTGCGGGCTGATGCGTCCCTCCGGGAGAACGGCCGTTGCCTCAGTCATGACCAGCCCGGCGCCACCGACTGCGCGGCTGCCGAGATGAACGAAGTGCCAGTCGTTCGCGTATCCGTCGCGGCTCGAATACTGGCACATCGGTGAGACGAACACCGTCCACCTGTCACTCGCCTGCCGCGCCGTAGCCTTGTGCGAAGGAGGGTCAGATCTCGAATCGCAAGCGAATCAAAAGTCCGGGCATGGTCGGAAGTCGGAAGTCAGTAACCCGAACCCGACGCATGGGCAAAGTTCAATCTTGTTTGTAGGGCGGCCGCTCTCGGTTGCCCCGCGGCTTGCGGGTCGGCGCTTGAAGTTTCAAACGCTTCACTCCATCATCCAGGCGTGAGCGTTGACCAAATCAAGACCGCCATCGAACAGCTTTCGTTTGAAGAGCGGGCCGAACTTGCGGCCTGGCTCCATGGCTGGAAGGACGACGAGTGGGATGAACAAATGAAACGCGATGTCGCTGCAGGCAGGCTCGACCACATCCTGCGCGAAGTGGACGAGGACATCCACGCCGGAAAACTCCGCGAGATGCCGTGACATCTCGGACGCACCGTCATTTCTGGACACATTTCGATCGCTTGCCTGAAGAAGTGCAGGCGCGAGCCCGGGAAAAGTACCGGCTCTGGCAGAGAGATCCCTTTCACCCGCCGCTGCAATTTAAGCCGTTGCTCGGTAACGTCTGGTCGGTGCGGATAGGGCCCTCTCACCGTGCGCTGGCCAGACGGTCCGACGACTTGGTCGTCTGGTTCTGGATCGGCACGCACGAAGATTACAACAACCTCGTCCAACGCCTGCGCTGACCTCTAAACTCTGCTCGGCGCGCGGCTCGCAATTATCCGAACAGCCGTCGATCGAAATCAAATATCAAAATATTTAGACGCGACCCCGATGGCCCCATTCATAATCTGATCTTAGCGCCACTCCAACGATGTCCCAACCCCTTCCCCTGGGTCGACCACAAAAGTACTTGAAATTGCTTCATAAGGTAGACGAGCGCCCGAATCTCATGCTGACAAACGGATCTGAGAATCTCCACACATTGGTCGAATCGGGATGACACCGATGGATGGCTAGGCGTAGCTTCGTTTACTTCCCTAACTAGTTGACCCAGAACTGTCAGCGTAAGCAAAGCGCCAACAACAACGTCAAACTCTCTCTGACGCCGAGTGACTACATCTAAAGATTGCGTTTGCAGAGTCATCGTTAACGCACTTGCATCGGCCTCATATTCCTGTTGATGCGCTTTTTGCACGACGGTCTTCCAATACTTGCAATGTTCCGGCAAGTTGTCGACGTAAGATAGTAGCTGAGCACCCGTTTCAGTGTGACCAAGGAGATGGTGTGAAATCTCGTGACGGAGAATGAATTTGTCAGCAAGTCCCGCTATGTTTGCTGGATGTCCCTCGATCTCCAAACTGGAATTGACAACATCCTTGACTTCAAACTCAACCACGCCCAATCGGTCCCACCTTTTCTGCGCGATTGCCAGTTGTGCCAGATGGTCGTAAAGCTCGGCTTTGAGCCTAACGATGCGACCGGTGTCGTCAGGAGCAAACTGATCCCCGAACACGCGAACGAATTCGTAATAGACGATCGCATACTGATAACAGGCGTCCGAAAGGCCAACATTGAAGAATATCAAGTCGCCGTCACAGGACGCGTCACATATGGCCGCTGCGTTGGCTTCGAAGTCCCTGAGCTTCGCCACAAACATCTTCTTGAGTCTTGCTTTCAGGTCGTCCGGCACAAGTTGAATCAACTCTTCTATCCACCGCTCCAGTAATACGTCGTTACTGCGGCAGGGTACGTGACGGATTGCCATTTCGATGATCTGTTCATACTGCTCCGGGGGCATTCCGACGGAACTTCGCTTTGCGAGCTCCGCTCTGTCGTATTGATGGGCGGCCTGATAACTTTTCCCTGTGTGTTCTGGCACGAGGATCCTATAAAAATATTCACGGGCTGTCATGGTAATTAGTCGAGATTCAAGACTACAAGTAGTCGATGCATCAGGAGGGATTCTCGCGCTGGTTTTCGGCGACGTTGCTTCTCCCTCTGCAGAGTGATTAGAGGACTGGCAAGACGGATAGGCACTACAGGAGAGTTGCAATCCATTGTTTTAGAAGATCGAAAACAAACGTTCTGGCGTGTGGAAGCGTCGGGGGATTCTTCTCAAACACTTCCTTGCCCCAGCGCGCTCGCGCCTTACTCAAGACGCTGTGATCAGGAATCTCGTCATCCAGCCCGTAGCCTAAGAACCAAAGGTAATCGAGCCGCTCCGCAATCACCTTCATCAGCTCGCGCTCGCTCGTGACGTCATCGAAGAAAAGCAAAAACATCATCTTCAGGATCACCTCGGGATCGACCGACTCGTTCCCGTTGACGCCGTAGCAGTGGGCCACTTCCTGCCGCACAAACTTGAAATCAATCGCCCCTGCCACCCGCCGCAGCGGATGATCGCTGCGCACGCGCTTCTCCAGATTGACCTCGTAGTTAAACAGCTCGCGCTCACCCTTCTGTTGTCCCATCATGGGAAAAGAGCTTTATCAAATTCCAGATGCCTTGGGTACTATTATTCTTCAGTCACCGCGATTTGGGCAACACGCCCTTTAGACGCGACCCCATTTCGTTCCCCCCATTAGACGACCCGGGTTTGAGAAAGGCAGTGAGTCGACAATTCCGAAGAATACGGCTTCATCTAGGCAGTATGCTTTCCAGCGCCTGCAAGTTGGCTGCTACGAGAGACCGGGTTTCTTGAATACTAGTTCCAGTGGTCTCGGCCAAGTCGCTCAAAGTTAGCTTTACATCCGTCGGAACAATCGGGCGATCCCCTATGCGGATGAACGGACCATCTGTTTCAGTCAAGAGGCGCGTCGTGGGAATGGAATTGACCAAGGAACGGCCTTTGGGTGAGTCGAGCATCGAGCAGTTTATTGAAAAATAGCACCCTAGATCGAATGCACGTTTTGCGTCGCTATTACTGCCGGAGAACCAATGAAGAACGATAGCTACGCGAGTCGGATCTACACAACGTTCGATCAATCGCACGACATGCGCCGCTGCGCGGACGCTATGCACAGAGAGTATTTTCCCTCCGGCTTCACTGCACAATTTCAAAATCCGTTCGAACACCTTCAACTGAGTATCGAAAGAGCGATAAAACCGCGGGCTCGCATCCAGTCCAATCTCGCCGACGAAGCGGGCTTCGGGCAGATACGTTTCAAACAAAGATAACTCGACAGACCGATCGGCGACCAATTGGGGATGGAGGCCGAGCCCGACCCGTATTGATCGCCACGGCGCAGCCATCTCGACATTCCTTGGCCAAGCCTTGGGCGTCGTTGTGACCGTGAGAACGCTGACATTCCCCTCAGCACATGTCGCGAACAGCTTTTCACACTCGGGATAAAGGTCGAGGTGGCAGTGGTAGTCGACCAACTCGCCACTCTGGAACGCACTCAAGGTCGAGTTTGGACTCCAGTTAACACCGCCGCGACCTCTTGCATGCCTGCAAGATAGACGCGCGCGAGATTGTTCAGCTCCGCAGAATTACCCACAAGAGGCCCAGACTTGTGGATCAACACTCGGGCCCGAGCAGCGCTGTTGTTGAGGCGAGCGATGGCGAGTTGGAACGACCGAATACTATCTCCCTCGGCTTCTGTGCTCTTGAGTACTCGCTGATGCAGATTGCTGAGTCGATAGCTTGTTGGATCTGGGACAGTCCAATTTGTTAAGGAGGCCCTTCTGATTAGGCAAGGAAGGCAATACCCGCAGTGACCCGGTGATTCGCCCAACCATCTACCCTTGTTAGGCGACGAACAGGACATTGTGTTGGTAATATTACGTGCAAGAAATGTTTGCTCTCGACATCCACGAACCATCTCACCTTTCGTTTGATGACGATACGGATTCTGAAGTGATCCGGGAATGCCAAGCTGTCGAAGCAGTTGTTCGAAGCGGCTCATGAAGTACGGGTGCGTAGTTCGCGTGCTAAGAGCCCCTAGCCGCAGTGGATCCAGCGGGATGTTGAGAGATATGAGGCCGTTCTCCGGCACGTAGACCGGCGAGAGAGTTTGGCGCAGCCCGCTGGCGGCTAAAGACGCGAGCGCGAAAAACAAGAATGATCTCGATCGTTCCGTACTCTCAGGTCCGCCCCCCGCGACGATTCCCTGCGGAAATCCGATAGAGGACTTCACTCTCCGTACGCGCTGGCCAGAGTAGTTGAGACGGAGAGCTCGCTCGCAATCACGTTGATGCCCACTTGCATTTGCAACCCAACCGTGGCTCATCAGTAGAGGATCTATATCCTGCTCCAGTAGATCTATCGCGCCGATGAAACTGTCGAGTCCGCCTGAGAACAGGCAAACCGCACTGGGCAAATTTGTCGCGCGGGTTGTCGGCCGCCCGACGATACTCGCGAAGCCCTGCGGTCTACTCCGAAAGTAAAAACGCCACTTGTCGCCCGTCAGGAACTCCAGCGCGTGTGAAATGTTCGGAGAAAGAGAAGCCCACCGATTTGGCGCAAACACTGGCAGATAGATATCGACCTCTCGAGTCCAACTATCTTGCGCCTCGGAGCGGCGGTTGATCCTTGTATCAGCGCAATAGACCGTTGCCGCGAGCATCAAGAGATCGAAGGCGGTTTCCGAGGGCCAAATTCCGTACCGCTTTAGCTTTGTGAGGGTGTCGCCGACGCCAAAACCAAACCCTCGCTTCCCACTGACGTAATGAAGCGTTGTTTGTTGAGACAGTGGTTCGGAGATATCGACTGGTAATCGGTCAGTCAGACCGAACCGGCAGATGATGCTATGTCGTCTCATTCTTCGAGTGCTTCTAGGTATGCAAACGCGTGCTGATAAATTGCGTCCACAACTGCTTCAATCTCCGATTGTGGCACCGTTCTCCCGGCGTCGAATCGGTCGCCAACCGCGTCAACAACCGCACCTCGGATGATATCATGTAGATCCTCTTGCAGCCGGTTTATCCCTGCAATATCAGCAGGCAAACTGATGCCTTGCGATCCAATCTCGTTGAAGACGCGAGCTTGAATGGCATTGGTCATGAAGTCGACTAGCAGCGCCTGCCACTGATCGGGAGTAACGTCGCTGACATCGGCGATGCCTTCTTCTGCAAGCGTTAGGACCGCCTCGTCCCACGCGTCCCGTGCAATCGCCTGATCGATTGGACCGCCCGCTGGGCAGAATGCGTCAGTCAGCGCTGCAAGCGCAACGTCAGCAGGTTGCCCAACAAGATGGCCGAAGCCGAGATTTCTGAGCGCTGTGGCAACTCCGGTGCGCGTTACATCGCCTAGAAAGCTGACTACACGGCCCGTGGCTCGTCTAGCTCCGCCCATCTTCCGAGTCGCTGCCCGAGATCCACCCGACGCGTTGCGAACATAGCTGGACACGGCGCGACCCAGCGAGCCTCGGTCTTGCGTCTGTGCGGACGAATTGAAACTTCGCCGGGCCGACGTAAAGCGGTTGGCTTCGCCGGTGGGTGGCAAAGGTTGTCGCGGTGTAGGATGCGGATCCGCCGTTGCTTCTTGCGCGATGTCTTGATCTGGTGGTGCCGGTTCAGTCTGAGACGGCTCCTCGTGTGGAACCTCTTCCGAAGGCTCGTCGAGCCAGGTGGGGATCAAGGCACTTGCTGGCTCGGGCCCTTGGAACTTTGCCGCGGTGCCCATTACTGCTTCCTCGCCGCCTTTGTCGCGGCCTTAGCGGCTGCTTGTAGTGCTTTGTTGTCTTCCTGTCTTTCCCACGTCTTGCGCAAGGCGACATACTCGGACTTAAGAGGTTCCGGAAACACTGC
>JADGNW010000197.1 GCA_017883315.1 Blastocatellia bacterium
GAACACGCGGTGGTTATTATTGCCACTGACGCTGATCAAATTAACTCCCGGACCAGCGATATTGAGGCTCTGGTTAAATGGAATCTCGCTGCCTGTAACAATGGTCCCAGTCACAGAGAACACCACATCGCTGCCGGCAGGCGCATACTTCACCGCCTCGCGCAACGAGCAATGTGCCGGTGTGCAGGCGCCGTTGTCCAGATCGTCCAGCGTATTCACGGTCACTGTGTTAGGGGGGATATCCGGTTTGGCCAGATGAGGCTGCATCTGCGCTGTGATCGTTCCAAACGCAACGACGGCAACTACGATACAAAAGGCGACGATCCAATAGGCAGGGGTGAGGCGAGTCTTATTCATGGGGGCTCCTTGATTCGGGTTTCGAAGTTGCGGGTACAGCGTGGGGATCCCGCGTGCTTCAACAGGACCTTACGCGCTCAAACCCGAGCAACGAGCGCGCTGGTTTTTTTTCATTGGCTGATGATTGCGTACCTGTTCACAAGTCTTTAATTGGTCTGCTCATCCTCAACGGCCGTCTCTCGATACAAGCCAAGAGAAATCGATGAAAGCAGAGACAGGATAAACTCCTAAGTCTCCAGGGATTGAGCCTGGACCACGACTGCTAGGTCACGGTTACTGAATCATTCACGGTTAAGAAGAGGTCATTCGCCAGTGCGTGCCGTTTATATCAACCACAAAAGCAAGAGTCAAGTAGTCTCCTGCAACTCTCACTGGCTAGCGTTCGTCAAAGCTAATTGCCGGGCGGCAGCGCTTGATCAGGCGACAAGTGTCCCGCACGCGTTGCGCACAAGACACGAAGGGGATGAGGCCGATCTGAAGCAGCTTCATCCCCTTCATCTTTGTGCGTTGAACTCGCGTCGCAGTCCGAGAGGTCGGTAAGATTCCTCTCTTCGAGCTTTCTCCCAGATCCTGTCCGCTCTACAGGTCAAAAGCTCTCACAAGGAACGCCGCCATCTGCGCGCGAGTGACGGCACTCGCAGGACAATAGAGCGGCGGACTGACCGAACAGCCAAGTGTGATATTCAGCACCGCCATTCGGTCAATAAAGTTATAGAACTGATTTGACGGAGGCACATCGTTGAACCGCTGCGTCGGAGGGTTCGGCGGACTGAACTCTCCCAGGCCACGAAGGATGAATGCCGCCATTTGCTCGCGAAGCACCGGATCTGCCGGGCAGTACAAGGGCGGAGTGATTGAGCAACCCACCGTAATATTCAAAGCCGCCAGGCGATCTATAAAGTTATAGAACTGATTTGACGGCGGAACGTCGTTGAATCGCTGTGTAAGAGGCATCGGCGGATTGAACTCGCCTTTCGCCCGCATGATGAACGCCGCCATCTGCTCGCGTGTCACCGGGTCGTTCGGGCAGTAGTTGCCCTTGCCGCATCCGAGCGTAACACCACGAGCTGAGAGCTTCCCGATCTCAGTGTAGAAGAGATCGCCAAGCGGCACGTCGGCGAAGGTTATGCCCTGATAAACAGTGAAGGTTTGCCCGCCAACGATGATCGCGCCATTGCGAATGTTTGAGCCGAGGTTCGCCGCGACTGAGTAATTAACCGCACCGTTACCGGTACCGCTGCTCCCTGCCGTGATAGTAATCCAGCTTGCATTGCTTTCGGCGATCCAGCCGCAGGCCGCGACAGATGTGACGTTGACACTCCCGGCGCCGCCGCTCGCGGGGAAGGACGCGCTCGACGAGGAAATGGCCGGCGCGCTGGTGCAAGGCAGGGCGGCATCTACGGCTGCCTTTATGTCCAGTCGCCCATAGCCATAAGTGTTATTCGGCACACCGTTGCTGCTGCACGAAGTGGACGACACGTGAACCGCGGCGTTGTTGAGAATCTGTTCCGCGAACGATACGTTGTTTGTCAGGGCCGGTTGCGCCGACCACAGTAGCGCCACCGCGCCCGCCACGTGCGGCGTAGCCATCGATGTTCCACTGATTGTGTTGTAAGCCGTAGTGCTGCTGTTCCACGCGGACCGAACGTTCACGCCCGGCGCGCTGATGTCAGGCTTCAGGCGATTGCTTCCGTCGATCGTAACGGGCCCGCGGCTGCTGAAGCTCGCTATGACGTTGGTCGTATGGCTGAAAGCGCCGATTGTATAGACCGCGTCGTAAAGCGAGGGCGGATCAGTCACCGTCGAGCAGCTTGACCCGCTGTTGCCGGCAGCGACCACCATCATGATTCCGGCAGCCCTTTGCGCTTCCACGGCCTGCTGAAGCGTGCCGGCCGAGCAGCCCTCTGACGGCGGACAGCCCCACGAATTAGTCGTGATGTCAGGAGCCAGGACCGGGTTCCCCTGTGCAGGCGTCCCGTTAACCGGATAAGGCGCGAGGAAGAACTCCATGCACTCGGTATATCTTGCCGGTGTGCCGTCTCCCTGATCCATATTCCGGCAGCCAATCCATTTCGCGCCCGGAGCCATGCCTGTCTGGTTTCCAGCTCCATCATCGCCAAGGACTGTGCCCATCGTGTGTGAGCCGTGCCCGAAGTCATCACACGGCTGCGGAGAGTCTGCGCCACAACCGCCTCCGCCGGAATGAACGCTGTCGTGCCAGTTGAAATCGTGATTGGCTGTTGTTCCATTCCAGCCCCTGTAGTGAGGCTTGAGCGTGACGTGGTCCCATCGATAGCCGGTATCAGCGCCCGCAACAACGACTCCCTGGCCCGTATACCCAAGCGCCCAAACTTCCGGCGCGCGAGTGTTGGTAATGTTGGGCTCAATCGTCTCGGGCACCGCGGGCGATTCGCGCCGCGCAGTAGACGGTTGTTCGACGTTGTTGTGAATCTCAGGATTGCCTTCAATGCGCGCGACCTCGGGCCGCGCCGCCAGAGTCAATGCCACGTCCAGGTTGGCTCGCACCCAGATCATGTTGACGATGTAGTATGAGCGGTGCTCGATCCTACCGGCTTCGAGCCAGCTCAACAGCGTCTTCTGTGTCTCGTGAGCCTTGTTCCAAAGCGCGTTGTAGACGAAGCGACCTTTCTCGTTCTTGGTCTTGAGCAGCGCCGCGCCGCTCAAGTCCGCCTGGTCCGCAAGAACGACGAGGAATTCCGCCTGCTTGCCATTCTGTGTATGTTCGAGCACCCACGGCGCCAGCTTAGCCAGCACCACGCTCTCGGCGCTTTGGGTCTGTCGATCATCCGAGTGTGCCGACGCGAAAGCCCCGGCAATTAAGAACAGAACTACGAGCAGTCGAATCTTCATAAGTCTACATTCCCTTCCTTGAACCGCTGGTTATTCTGCCGCGCTCGCTTACAAATTGAAAGCCCTCACCAGGAACGCCGCCATCTGGGCTCGCGTCACTGAATCGTTTGGACAGTACATCAAGTGATCGGGCGTACATCCCAGCGTGATGTTCAACACCGCTAGTCGGTCAATGAAGTTGTAGAACAGATTTGTCGGCGGCACGTCAACGAATCGCTGACTGCCGGCGGGTGGCGGATTGAACTCGCCCAACCCTCTCAGGATGAATGCCGACATCTGCTCGCGCTTGACCGGATCAGAAGGACAGTACATCAAGTGATCCGGCGTACAGCCGAGCGTGATGTTCAACACCGCTAATCGGTCTATGAAGTTGTAGAACGGATTTCCAGGCGGCACGTCATTGAATCTCTGACTGGGAGGTGTCGGCGGATTGAACTCTCCCTTTGCTCGCATGATGAATGCTGCCATCTGCTCGCGTGTTACCGGATCGTTCGGGCAGTAGTTGCCGCTCCCGCATCCGAGCGTTACTCCTCGAGCCGATAGCTTACCGATCTCCAGGTAGAACGGATCGTTCGACGGCACATCAAGGAAGTTTATGCCTTGATAAACAGTGAACGTCTGCCCGGCAATCAAAATCGTGTTGCTGCGAATGTTCAGGCCGGGGTTTACGTCTACTGAATACTGGACCGCCCCGTTGCCGGTGCCCGAGCTTCCAGAAGTGATGTGTATGAATGTGGCGGTGGTGCTCGCTGTCCATGCGCAAGAAAGGTCGGTCGGCGCGACGTTCACCGTGCCTGTCCCGCCGTTACCA
>JADGNW010000198.1 GCA_017883315.1 Blastocatellia bacterium
CACATACATCGGTGGCAGCGGCTCTGATCAAGGCAGCGCGATTGCCATAGATTCCGCGGGCAACAGTTATGTAATCGGGAACACAACCTCCGCGGATTTTCCGACGACTCCCGGAGCGATCCCAGTCGCAGGCGCCCCATGCGCCAACTGCACGCACGCGTTCGTGACTAAGTTGAACCAGTCTGGCACCACACTTCTTTATTCGACCTATCTCGGAGGAAACCAACCCGACCCAATCGGTCCCGGCACGCTCAGGGACCACGGGAACGCGATTGCCGTCGATCCCGCAGCCGCCATTTACGTCGCCGGCTTTACCTACGCCACCAACTTCCCCGTAACCTCGTTCGCGTTTGATCCAAGCTACAACGCAATCGGCGATGGCTTTCTAACCAGGCTCGAACCGTTCGACCTCTGCGTGCAGGACGATTCAGCGCCGGGTAGTGTGGTGCTGGTCAATGCACATACTGGCGACTACAGGTTCTGTTGCGAGGGGGTTCTCATCGCAAGCGGTACAGGCACTCTGAAGACCAAAGGTTCCATCGGCAGCATCGATCATATCAAGGGCGATCGCACAGTTCATATTCAGTGGGACACCTCCGCCAATAACAACAGAGGCGCTGGAAGTGCGATTGTACAGACCGGTCCAAAAAGAATCGTCTGCCAAATCACCGATAACAAGATGCTGGGTGACTCTTGCGTGTGTCAGTGAGTTGCAATTGCGGCACGACGGCCAGCGCTCTGAAGCTTATGATGGCTGTCGCCGCAACGAACTTTTGCTTGCAGAGCGGCCGGTTCAATCGCACGTCTCAACGCTCCGAGCTACCCGAGCGTTGATGCCTGAACGGGTAATTTCATAGTCCGAAACGGCTCAAAACAATTTACTGTTGACTAGACCATGTGCCGATGTTAGAAATGGCTCGTCGCAAAAAACTGCAATGCGAGTTTGAGAAGTTGTAGAGACTGAACACGAGCCCCGCACTCGTTTGATCCCTTGGCACCCCGCCCCTTGACGGTCTCGCGACTTTTCTCCCGTCCCCAAATCAACACTGCCCCTCGATTTCGATTTAGACCGCGAATTGTTTCGCAAAGCCGCGCGCAGCTACAATCGCCAGTCCTAAATCGCAAATGAGCCAAACCTTCCCGGGAGACACACATGCTAGGGAAAAAGAAGAAGAGCGTAGTTGGACTCGACATCGGTTCAAGCGCCTTGAAGGCCGTCGAGCTCAAGCAGACGCGCACTGGGTTCGAACTGGTCCACATCGCACATCAGAATCTTCAATCCGATACCATAGTCGACGGACACATAATCGACCTCAACCACGTGAGCGACTCGATCAGCCGAATCTGGAGTGATCAACACATAAAGACCGATCAGGTTGCCACGTCGCTTTCGGGTCACGCAGTCATTGTCAAAAAAATATTGCTTCCCTCCATGCCCGAAGAGGAACTCGACGAGCAGATCCACTGGGAGGCCGAGCAGTACATTCCCTTCGACATCAACGATGTCAACCTCTATCACGAAATCATAAGCCACGACGCGATGAGCCAGAATATGGACGTGCTTCTGGTGGCTTGCAAGCGCGATAAGATCGCGCAGTTCACCCAGGTCATTTCGCAGGCCGGCAAGCAGCCGGTGATCGTCGACGTCGATGCCTTCGCGCTTCAGAATGCGTATGAGGTAAATTACAACCCTTCGCCGAATCAGACGGTCGCGCTGTTGGACATCGGCGCTTCGGTGATGAGTATCAACATCGTGCGCGGCGTAACTTCGATCTTCACCCGCGACATCTCGGCCGGCGGAAACCAGTACACCGATCTTCTTCAAAAAGAATTGAACCTCACCTTCGAGCAAGCCGAGTCAGTCAAGCGCGGCGCTACATTGGACCAGCACGCTTCTGCCGAACAGATCCAGCCGGCTCTTGATAGCGTGTCTGAGATGCTGGCGCTTGAGATTCAGCGCACGCTCGACTTCTTCCGCGCGACTGCGGTTGACTCACCGGCTATCGATCGAATGCTGCTGGCAGGCGGGTCGTCCAAGGTCTCCGAGCTGACCGAGTATCTGGCGGATAAATTCCAGATGCCGGTCGAGCGGTTCGATTCATTTCGCTCGATCAAATTCGATCCGAAGAAATTCGATGACGAGTACCTGAGAGAGCTTTCGCCCAATATGGCCGTGGCAGTCGGGCTGGCCGTGCGGGTGGCGGAGGTCGTGCAATGATAAGAGTCAATCTCCTTGAAGGAACCGCCGAGCATCGCGTTTCGGTGCAGAAGACAAAGGTAGCCGCCCGCCGCGGACAACAGCTTTTCATGCTCGCAGCCGCATTGGTGATTTTCATGATCGCCGTCGGCGTCGATCACCTCTGGGCCAACAACGCCCACGCGGCCGCGCAAAGCGCGCTCACTCGCGAAGAGGAAGAGGCTAAGAAGCTCGAAGCCGACATTCAGCGCAAGAACGATCTGGAAGCCGAGCTGAAACAGGTCGATGAGCGCATCAAGGTCATCAAGCAGCTTCGCGCCGAGCAGAAGGGTCCGGTCGCGATGATGTCGGCGATCAACGAGCGAATGCCCGGCGGTCAGGCTGACTTCAAGCTGGATGCGATCGTACAAAAAGGGAATCATCTTCAGATCATCGGCAGCTCACTCAGCCAGCAGGTGATCGCGGACTTCTCACGCCAGTTGGAATTTTCGAACGGGCTCTTCGCCAACTTGATGCTTTCGATCGAAGGCAAAGAAGTGAAGGCGGACGACGTCTCCGACCGCTCCGACAAGAAGGAGCCGGAGAAGAAAGAAACCGGCAAGAAGGACTTGACGGCGAAGGATGCCGACAAGAAGGAAGTCGAGAAGAAAAACGACGACGTGGCCCGCGTGTTTCAGTTCATGATCGACTGCGACTACAACAAGCCGCGAGCGGAAGGCGATAAACCGGCGGCCACGCCACAGGGCAAGTGAAGGAGATAGTTTATGGCAGCGACGATGACTACAGTAGTGAAGGGCGCCGAAGAGGGCGGCAACTTCTTCACCCGCCTGGCGTGGTACTACCAGATGGGAGTGCTGCTGCTGCTCTCCGGGTTACTGATCTTTGCGGCTGATTATCTGCTCTACAGCGACACGCGAGCAGACACGGCAAAGATTCAGGACAAGGTCGAACAGCTCAAGGCCAAGAATGCGCAAGGCAGCATCATTCGCCAGAACCTGGCGGCTACCGAGCAGACGCTGAAAGAGAAGCGCGAAGAAATAGACCGGCTTCGCGATCTGCTTCCGGACCAGGTTGAGATCTCGCGCGTGTACGACAACATCAAAGACTTTCTGCGCGAGCAAAGGCTCGAGCTAAAAAGGTTCGTGCACTTGAAAGCCGTTCCGGCCGAGTTCTTCACAGCGCAGCCGATTCAAATTGAAGTTACCGGCTCGTACGACTCGCTTGGGCAGTTCTTCTCGCGACTCGGGTTCTATCCGCGTATCGTCAGCGTCACGGATGTCGAAATCAAACAGGCCGAGGACAGCGCTCAGGAAGTTGGCCGCTCGATAAACGGCACGTTCATAGTGACGGCTTACTACATCGCGCCTGAGAACCTCGAGAAGCTGACCATGAAGAAGCCGGCTGCTCCACCTCCGGTTACGCCGGGTGCGCCTGGGAGTCCAGCGAAATAGCGGAGTGTGACATGAAATCAAATGCAATGAAAGCAATCTTACTGAACGTCGCGCTGACTCTGAGCCTGAGTGTGAGTATGGCCGCAGCGGCCGCGGCGCAAGATAAACCCGAGCAGGCCGCGGCCAAAGCGGACACAGCGCCGCAGCCTCAGCAGGTGAAGACCGGGAAGGAATACCTTGGCCCGACGGCCGATTCGATTCGCCCATACAGGATGTCGGGCCGCGATCCGTTTAAGAAAACCGTCAAGCCCAAGACCGCGCGCGGAAAACAGCAAGCTCACTTGCTCGGCTTCCCGTCGCTGGACGTGCGACGCGCCGAGTTCAGACAGAAGATCGATTCTGCGAGAGCGCGCGACGCGGCCGAACCAGATCCCGTCTCGCAGTATCTGGTCAGCGAGCTCGAGATCACCGGCGTGTTCCGTGATGAACGAGGCTTCGGCGCGTTCATACGGGCTCAACCGAGCGGCACAATGTTCTTTGTGCGAAACGGGGCGCGCTGCTACAACGGCGAAGTAACGCGAATTACCGGCGACGGTTCAGACTCGACTGGCGCCAAGGTCTTGTTCCGCGAAGTATCGTACACGGAACTAAATGGAAAACGGTCCCCGCAGGAACAGGTGGTGACGAAGTCGCCCGTGGATAAGAAGTGAGGCGGCTTGTGCAGGCAAAGGATCGCACTATAATCACAGCGGCGTTTCGCCGCCGGGTAGCCAGCGAGCCGCACGACGACACTTCGGGTGACCAGATGGACCTGATGAATGGGAAATTGGGATCGAACAACAACCCTGCAGGTCGCGCACGTTTCAGCATTGATATTGAGAGAGGGAGATAAAGTTATGATGGCTAGGAGGCTTGTCCTATCACTGGTGCTGCTCACGCTTGTGGGCAATGCAAGCGTTTTCGCAGGGCCGAACGCAAGCGGAAAGACACAGGCATTCGACCTGGTGTCGCTCAAACACGAGACGGTGGGACCGCTAACGCGCATCCTCATCGAGACAAGCGCTCCACCTCTCTACACGATCTTCAGACCGACCGACCGGCTCATAGTGGTTGATCTGCCGGGCGCCGAGGCTTCTCGTCTCGCGTCCCAGTACAGCGTCAAGAGCGCATTGGTCGAGTCGATCATGGTGCACCAGTCGCACGCCGGGCGCGCCGTAGC
The DNA here is from genome assembly GCA_017883315.1 of Blastocatellia bacterium. Lineage (GTDB taxonomy): Bacteria > Acidobacteriota > Blastocatellia > UBA7656 > UBA7656 > Onstottus_A. The sequence goes on from JADGNW010000198.1 coordinate 4,808, forward strand.
CAGGATTGAAGTCGGCGTACGCGCCGGCGCCCGCGACCGGTCGTCCGTCAATGGCAACACCCTGGTGATTGAGATCTCGCCCGACGGCAAAGCGGCGCCGTCCGACCTTACAAGAGGGCTTACAAGAGGGCTTACGAAGGACACCGGCGCCGACGCGAAAAAAGACGTCAAGCCGGCAAGCCTGAACCCCGCTGATCCTCGCACTACGCTTCCGGGAGTTACAGTCTATTCCGCGCCGGTTGCGTCTAAGAGTTCACCCGCAGCTACGGAGCCCGCGCCTGAAAAGGTTACGCCCAAGCCGAGCGACCTGAAGCCCGCGACGCTTATTCGCGCAGTGCGGTCCGAGGCAGCCGACGGAGCAGTTCGCATAGTCGTCGATACCGACGGCGTGGCGCAATACAAAGACTTCGTGCTACCCGATCCGTGGCGCATTGTTATCGATATCACCGGAGTACGGTCGGCCGTCGGCAACAAGACTACAGTTGTTGGCGCAGCCCTGGTAGACCGTTTTCGCGTCGGTCAGCCGAGCCCGAATGTCGTTCGGATAGTGCTCGACACCAAGTCGAAAGTTTCATATCACGTTGTGCGTGAGGGCCAGTCGCTCGTCATCACGGTTGGCAACGGCGGCACCTCTTATCGAGAAAACGCAAAGCCCCAGGCCGATGCGAAAGCTCAGAACACAACTGCCAGCACGAACAATGCGGTCAAAGAAGCCGCGGCTCCTCAGCACAAACCTGAAGTAAAGGTCGCCGGCGATCGCATAGAAAATAAGAGCGCCGATAACAAGACTGATCAGACTGCTAAGGATGCGATCGCGCCTTCGAACCTGCTTGCTCAGGCGAACACGCAGAGCAGTGGTCAGAAGGTTTCGTCTCAGCCTAACAGGACGCTGCCGCTTCCGACGCAGCCGGCAACTCAACCGAGTTCCGCAAAACCGCTCAGCACGCAGTCGAGTCAGCCTTCTGTCACTCGCAGCGCGTTAGACGTTCAGCGGCCGTCTCAATTGAATCCCGGATCTCAGGCGCAGAAGCGCTCCGAGCTGGCGTTTTGTGATCCGGCTTTCGTCGGCGGGTTAGTAAGCTTCGACCTCCGCGCAGGCGTGGACATCCGCGATATGCTGCGCTTCATTTCGCAGCAGTACGGAGTGAACTTCATCGTCGACAAATCGGTTACTCAGGTGCCGGTCGATATACGAGTGACCGACAGACCGTGGAATCTGGTTATGGATTCGGTGATGCGCGCGAACCGGCTCGGCGCTGTGTGCGACAACACCGGGATCATCAGAATTGCGACGCTCGCGGCAGTGAAGGAGGAAGAAGAACAGACGCGAGCCATCGCCGAAGAGAAACTAAAACAAGTCCCACTTGTAACGAAGATCATCCACCTCAAGTACGCCCGCGCAGCAGGACAGTTGGGAAATAGTGGCGGGGGCGCGTCTGGCCGCGGCGGCGGCGGCGGAGGTGGTGGGATGAGCAGCGGAGGAGGCGGAGGTGCATCGGGTCAGGGCTCGTTGATCTCGATAGTCAACAGCCGCTTGAGCCCGCGCGGTCGAACCGAGATCGACGCTCGCACTAACAGTCTGATTGTCACCGACCTTCCTGAATACACGCAGGTGATCGAGGACATGATCTCCAAACTCGACAGGGCCGAGCCTCAGGTCGAGATCGAGACGCGCATAGTAATAGCAAGCCGGAATTTCCTGCGCGACATCGGCAGCGAATTGGCAGGCGCGAACATTGGTACGAACGGCAGGGGCGGCATGGCTCAGACATCAGGCCAGCAGTTCACCGGCGGCTCCTTGCAACAAGGGGGCGCAGGAGGCGGTTCTAGCGCCAGCTCAGGCACCGGCACGGGAACCGGCACTGGAAGCGGTGCTGCCAGCGGGACTTCAAAGGGCCTCGGGCCAAACCTGATCGGTCCCTTCGCTGACAACTCGTTGCGAGCGGTTGCAAACTCGGTTCTGAGCTTGACGACGGGACCTATCGGTACGGGCATTCTCTCGATGGCGATATCGGCATCGGAAACCAAGGGTCAGATACGCACTATCGCCAGCCCGCGCGTTACCACTACCGATAACAAGACGGCGGAGATAGTCAACGGCGTACAGATACCCGTGCAGACGGTCTCCAACAATACGATCACGACCACATTCGTGACCGCAGCGCTGAGACTCGAAATCACACCTCAGATTATCGAAGAGAATGGTCAGGTGCTAATGCACGTCGTAGCCGAGAACAACAGCGTCGACTTCGGGCTCGCCAATCAGTTCAACAACGGCACGCCTGGCATCGATACGCAATCCGCTGAAACGACCGTGCTCGTCGCCGACGGCGGAACTACGGTGATGGGCGGGATCAACATCGATTCAGAGGGACACACGGTCAACCGCACGCCCGGTATCTCGCGCATCCCGCTACTCGGCGAGCTGTTCAAACACCGAAGCACTCGACGCGACTCGAATGAGATTCTCTTCTTCGTCACGCCGCGCATCGTAAGAAACGATGGCACGATGGGTCCGCGTCTCCCGCAGCGCAGCTCGGTCGAGGGCATGCCTAACCCGAATGTCCAACAGGGAGCCGCAGTGGCGCCCACCCCCGCAGCGAAGGACAGCAAGACGGATCCCAAAGCTGCACAGATCGCGCCAGCAACAACTGCCGTCGTACCGGGCAAAGGCGGACAGTAACGGACATTGCGGATTTCGAGTTGCGGATTTCGGATTTGAGAGTTTAGTTCTCAGTTCAAAATTCGCAATTCGAAATTCAAAATTCGCAGTACATTTATGGACTTCGCCGACACGCTAGGAACGATTGCGAATCGAATCGAAGGTTGTGCCGCCGTGATGATCCTTGGCATCGACGGCATACCGATAGAGCGGCACGTTCAGCACATGGACGCGTCGCTCGACGTCGAAATGATCGCCACCGAGTTCACCACTCTGGTGAGACGCAGCATGCGCACAGCCGCGGATACCGAACTCGGCGAATTGCGCGAGATGCTATTAGCCACTGATGCAATGACCTTTCTGCTGCGGCCAATCACTTCTGAATACTTCCTGCTACTCGCGCTGAATCCCGGCGGGAATGTCGGGCGTGCGCGCTTCGAATTGCGCAAGGCCCAACTCGCGATGGAAATCGAATTCGCGATGTGAGATTCCTCAGTCAGCACCTTACTTTTGCAAACTCTTCCCGAGCCAATTGAATGGAATATCGATGTTGAAGTAGAACGTCGTCGTCTGGTTGGTCTTTCGATCGATCGCATCCATCTTGTCGTAACTGTGACCTTTGTCATGCACAAGCGATTGCGATACCGCCCTCAAGCCGAGCACGTTGAAGAGCGCATATTCTTCGTCGGTGGCTACCGGGAGATCCTGTTTATCATCGTCAGTCTCCAGAGAGAATTGTGTGATTGCTAGCGAATTCAGCGCCGGCAGAAGAGCGCCAAATAGTACCGCGCTTAGCGCCACCCAGGCAAACTAACGCATCGTGCGCCTTGCGATACTTCATCTCGATCTCTCACTCTTTGAAGTTGGCCCGTAGGCCAGATTCGTGACATACTGACACTCGAAGGGAATCATACTGAGATGAACGCAAACGACATCCGACGCGGGATGATAATTATTTACAACAGCCAACCATATCGCGTGCTCGATTTTCAGCATCGAACGCCCGGCAATCTTCGCGCATTCGTCCAGGCGAAGCTGCGCAGCTTGAGGAATGGCTCCTCGACTGAAGTCCGATTCAGTTCCACCGAAAACATCGAGCGCGCAGCGCTGGAAGATCACGAGATGGAGTACCTTTATGCCGACGGTGACATGCACCATTTCATGAACACCGAGACTTACGACCAGATCGCGCTCGATGCTGAATCGCTTGGCGACTCGACCAACTATTTGACTCCCGGCACAAAGATCCAAGTCGAGTTTTTCGAAGGCGCGCCCATAGGGGTCGAGCTGCCTCCCGCAGTCGAGCTGACCGTCGTCGAGACTACCCCTGAGTTGAAAGGCGCGACGGCATCCAACAGCCCTAAGCCTGCGAAGCTCGAGACCGGGGTGACGGTGCAAGTGCCGCCGTTTGTGAAGGAAGGCGACCGCATACGCGTCGATCCGTCGAAGGGTGTCTATCTCGAACGCGTGAAGTAAGGAAGCAATTAGAGCTCGAGGTAACAGCGCAACTAGCGCGCGAGATTCTTCGCTTTTAGGCGTGTCTGGGCTGGGCCCTCAAGCCGCAAAGCATGTACTTCCTTTATAGCCTCGCTCTCTCGTTTCTTTTTTTCGCTCTCTTGCCATACTTCGCTTATCAGGCGTTGGTTCACGGCAAGTACGCCAGTAGCTTCAAAGAACGCATGGGCTGGCTGCCGATATCGGACCAACCTGACTCAAGCGGCGACGGCCGCGAGACGATCTGGCTGCACGCGGTTTCGGTAGGCGAGTTCCTGGCCGCGAGAGCTTTGACAGACAAGCTCCAAACCGGCTTGCCCGCACATCGCCTCGTAGTATCGACTACAACAGTCACCGGTCAAACACTCGCGCGCGCAGCTTCGAATCGCTTCGACGCGACGTTCTATTTTCCGTTCGACTGGAAGTTCTCCGTGCGCCGCGCGCTCGACCGAGTGAAGCCGTCAATCGTGATAATCCTCGAGACCGAGTTGTGGCCCAACTTCTTACGCGAATGTCGAAGACGCGATGTGATCGTGATCCTCGCTAACGGCCGAATCTCGGAGCGTTCGTTTCATCGTTATCGCCGGGTGCGCTCTTTCATCCAACGCGCCATCGCGGACTTCTCCTTGATGATCATGCAAACTGAAGCCGATGCGGAGCGAGCCCGGCAGCTCGGAGCCTCACGCGTGCGGGTGTGCGGGAACCTCAAGTACGATGCGGAGGTCGAAAACCCGAGCTCGACCGATACCCGAGAGATACTCGACTCATCAACGGAAATCAATCAACAGTTTGGCCTTTCGTCATCCTCTCACTTGATCGTCGCCGGCAGCACTGCGCCCGGTGAAGAGGAGATGCTTCTAGCTTCGCTTCGCGAAGTACGCCGGCTTTGCGGTTTGGAAGATGCTCGGTTGCTTGTTGCGCCCCGGCACCCGGAACGATTCAACGAGGTCGCCCGGCTGATATCTCGATCGGAGTTCACTTGCGCGCGCCGTTCTGATTCGCTACAACGCTCAGCTTCAAGCGTTCGCAGCGGCTCAACGCAAACGCGCCCGGTCGTCGAGCAATCGCCTCAAGAGGCCGACGTTATTCTGCTGGACACGATAGGCGAGCTTGCTCTGGTTTACAGGTTCGCGGCTGTGGTCTTCGTTGGCGGAAGTCTCGTGCCGCGCGGTGGACACAACGTAATCGAGGCGGCCGCGTTTGCAAAGCCGATCATAGTCGGGCCGCACACTGAGAATTTTCGGCAGATTGTTTCAGACCTCGCTCGCGCCGACGCGCTTGTACAAGTAGCTCCAAGCGCGCTCACGGCCGAATTAATACGCCTGTTGTCAGATCCCAGGCAGGCATGCGCGATGGGTGAGCGGGCGAGGAACATCTTGATAGCGAACCGAGGCGCGACTGAATGTGTTATACAACAGATCAAGGAAGCGTTGGGTCGAGGTGAACGCGCGCGGAAGTAGTCTTCCAGGAGTGGACTCGGATGTATGAATCCCACCAACGCAGCGTTGGTGGGATTTCCCGGCAATGCTAGTGTGTTATCGGCTTTTTCAGCAGCCTGCTAATGCCGCGTGCTGGTCGCGGACACAAACAATCGTTGATCACTTAAGGAGCGCTCATGACTCAAACCCAGAACGCCACCACCGCAACCGGGCCGGAACTCACCGGACGTTCGATCGCAGTCGGACTAGTAGTCGCGCTGGTCATCGGCAGCGCCTATCCGTACTGCGTGTTGAAACTCGGCTTTGGACCTAACCTCTCCGTAGTGTCAGCCTTTTTCGGATTCATCGCCCTTGTTCTGATTCTGCGTGCCGCCGGAACGAACGCCCGCGAGAACAACATCGTGCAAACCATGGGCACGAGCGCCGGACAGACCTCCTTCATGTGCGTCCTGCTGGCAGCGTTTGACATGCTCAACGAAAAGGGTGTTCTTAGTCCGCCAATTCACCTGGGTATGTGGCAGATATTTTTCTGGCTCTGCAGTGCGAGCCTGCTCGGCATTCTGCTTGCGGTCCCGATGCGCCGCCACTACATCGACGAAGAGAACCTGACTTATGCTGACGGCCTGGCCGCAGGCGAGACCATTCGAGTGCTGCACGAGGGCCGGGAGAAAGGTGCGTCGGCCGGACCGGTGAAGGCACTGGGTCTCGGCAGCCTGGCGTCGGGCACGCTGATGATCCTTACAAGCTTTCTCAAGGTGTTCCCGGACACGTTGTTTCTCATGCAACCCATGAACATCGGCTTCAACTGGAGCCTGCTCTCGTTCGGCTCGGGGCTTCTGGTCGGGTTTCGCATATGTTTCGCGATGGCGATTGGAATGTTCGTGAGCTGGTTCCTCCTGCCGTCTTATCTCGTGCACCACGGGATGATCCCCGAGATGACATTTCCCATGACGTTGCGTTGGGTCATGTGGCCGGCTACAGGGTTGATGGTTGCGGGCGGGCTGATGTCGCTGGCGCTGAAGTGGAATCTTATCGTCAAAACTTTTCGCGGGCTGAGGGGCAGCAAGATTGACCACCGGGATTTTCCGATGCGGTGGGTCGTTGTGGGCTCGATTGTCATGACCGTGGTGGTTTGTCTGGTCCAATACTTCAGCATGGGGATTCCGGTTTGGCTTTCATTCATCGCCGTCCTGCTGTCGCTGCCTCTGATGCTGGTCGGGTTGCGCGTGCTGGGCGAGACTAATTGGGGTCCGATAAGCGCGATGTCAAACATGATGCAGGCCGTATTCGCCTTCATCTCGCCGGGCAACGTGCCCGTCAATATGTCTTCGAGCGGGCTGACCGGAACTATCGCAGTAACATCCGAAGCGTTGATGCAGGACTTCAAAGCAGGCCAGTTGCTCGGCTCGAACAGCCGCAACCTGACGATCGCTCAATTGATCGCGGCGCCCGTTGGGTCAATGGCAACGGCCGTGGTCTACCCTCTGCTTCGCGACAAGTTCGGGATCGGACCGCAAGGTCTGTCATCCCCCATCAGCGTCAAGTGGGCGGGGTTCGCCGAGCTGCTGACGAAGGGCCTCAATGCGCTACCGCCGGGGTGTTTAGTAGGACTGGGGATAGGTATCGCGGTGGGCATTGTGCTCACGTTCCTCGCCGAAAAGTATGAGTTGACTCCGTCGCCGGCCGCGATCGGCATCGGCATGCTCCTTCCCGCCTCGGTCCTGATGGTTTTCATTCTGGGCGGAGTTGGTCAGCTTGTTTGGTCAAGGGTCTCGGAGAAATCTGAAGGAGACTATCGGATCCCTCTGGCATCGGGACTGATCGCGGGCGAAGCGATTCTCGCAGTCGTGCAAGCAATCCTTGCGGCTGCGGGTATCAATTTGTAATGGGATCGACGGTCGAGTTCATGATCACCGGTCTCGGCGGCCCAACCTTGACTCGATTGTCCGTGTTCATGTCAAGTGATTAATACACCAAAAAAGCTCACGCGCGTGCTGCTGTGGGCGCCGTCTAAGCTCTACGAACTTGCGGTTCGGCTGCGCGTGGCCGCTTACGAAACTGATTATCTGAAACCGAAGAAGCTGGATGCGACCGTGATCAGCGTGGGCAACTTGACGCTAGGTGGCGCTGGCAAGACGCCGATGGTTCACTACATCGCGCGCTACCTCAAATCGGAAGATCACCGAGTGGCGATACTCACACGAGGCTACGCTCGCAAGTCGTCCGGCATGCGAGTGCTGAATAATCCCGCGAAAGAGAGTGACGAAGCGGCGGCGCGCTCCTATTTAGAATTCGGCGACGAGCCTCTGATGCTCGCGCGCTCATTGCCTGACATTCCGATCATCGTCAACATAGACAGATATGATGCAGGACGCACGGCGGAGCAGACGTTCGGCTCCGACGTGTTAGTGCTTGACGACGGCTATCAGCATCTTTCATTGGCGCGCGACTTGAATATTTTGTTGATCGACGCGACTGATACGTTCGGCGGGTTTGAAATGCCGCCGTTTGGACGATTGCGCGAACCACTATACGGGCTCAAGCGAGCGGACGCGGTGATCGTCACCCGCGCTGACCGCGCATTCGATGAAGCACAGACGCAAGCGATCATAAGGCACTACTGCGGCGACGGCGTGCCGGTGATGTATTTCTACTCCGGTATCACGGCGCTGCGTCATCTGGCCACGGGTGAGGTGTACGAGGTTAAGAACTTTGCAGGATGGAATTTCGCGGTGGCTTGCGGCATCGGGAACCCTCAAGCTCTTAGCGAAGACATATTGCAGGTTGGGATCAATATAGTCAGCGAAAAGTTCTTTCGAGATCATCACGGTTTCACGCAGACGGATCTCGACCAGATCACACGCGCTGCTAAGGAGGCGGGGGCAGACGCGATCCTCACAACCGAAAAGGACGCGATACGATTAGAAGGGCTGACGTACGGCGACATTCCTGTGTACGCGGCTCAACTTGAAATCCAAAGCGATGATGAAGTGAGGCTCAAGAGTCTTTTGTTGAGGACGATGGGCAGAAGGCAAAAGTAAAAAGGGGAAAGGGAAAAGGCAAAAGTTGGGACCTGAGAACCCAGCATAGATCACTCTTGCCTTTTGCCTTTTTACTTTTGCCTTTAACCTTATCTCATTCCGCTGTCGAAGTTAATTGTAACGTGTGCGAACCTGCCCGGCCCTACTGTCACGATCTCTTCACCGGCGCGTGGCAACCTGCGCCCAGTCCCCGTAGGCGGCCCGACCTTGTAAGTACCCGGTGGCAACGCGACGCGAAACCGGCCATCAGAGCCTGTTTCAAGCCGGGCTACCTCGGCGCCATCACTCGCCCTCGAGATCATCAACGTTGTCTGGAAAGGGGCCGTGTCAGACTCGCCTTGCCTTATTGGACCTGGCCGCACCGGGCTAATAACGGCCTGGCCTTCAATGCCCGACTCACCCTGCGTCGTCACTCCAACACCTCCTCCGACTCGAACGATTTCAGAGCCTCGCACTTCAAACTCGCCGTCCGCAACGGACGCTTTCCTGTAAACAACAATCCGTTGATGGCCGGTGCTGCCGCGTAGACGATAGGCGTGAATGCCGAGCTTGTCGGCGTCGCCGTCCCTGATAGGAAGCTCCGCAAAACTCTGCGAACTGCGGTTCCAATGAAAGACTCGGAGTACGGCGCCGGGCGAGGCGCCGCGCCACCAGAGACCTAACACTTCGGGAATCGAGTCGCCATCAAGGTCAACCACTTGAACAGAGTTGATATCAACCGCGGGAAAGGGCTCGTCAGCCTGCCACAACGTGCGCGGATTTCTCCCGGAGCTTTCGATTGCAAGGTGAGCCGCATCACTAGTCCGCCAGGTGACCACTTGTTGAAGCTCACGTGTGCCCGTCAGGTGTCCACGAGCCACAACCCGTTTCTGAGGTGCGGTTGGCAACGGTTGACTCGCGACCCTACCGAAACAAGTAGCCGCTGATGACATCGCTAAGCATGTAGCTAGCGTCATCAGCGGCAAACCTGATCTGAGGAACCTGGTTCCTCCGAGGTGGCTTGTGCTGCGCGTCGAGTTCATAGTTCAAATCTTAGCACCGTTAGCGCGGCAGCATAACTCGGCTTGAGTGCCTTAGCGACGGAACCGATTGTAACCCGATCGATCGCGGCTGTGGTCGTCACGGTCATGATCGCGGTCCCGATCCCGGTCCCGATTCCAAAGATCATTATCGTAGCGATTACCGTCCCTAAGTCGATTGTTATCGTTGTAACGATATCCGTAGTCGCGACCATACCGGTCCTGTTCTTCCCTACCCCGAGCGTAAACGTAGCCCGTGCCTCCAGCGACGCCCAACGCCCCGCCAATGATCGCGCCCTTTCTGCCACCCAGCAGACCGCCGATCACCGCACCAGCCGCAGCTCCCCCGCCGATGTAGCCCGCTTTTTCTCCGGTCGACATTCTGCCGCCGAACGACTGCGCATTAGCAGACGAGGCCGCGACAAACAAGAGCATCAGTCCCAACGTCGCCGCGCATAACTTCCCGGTTAATGTAGTCATTTCTTTTCCTCCCATTCTCTCCCTGAACCTCGCGGCCCGTTGCCGCTCACGTGGAAAGTGCAACGAGTGTGCCGTCGACAAGGCACAGTCGAGCGATTCCGAAGTGCACGTCGTTGTTGCCGGTTATGGTCTGAAGCTGAAAGGTTGCCTGAAGAACTCTTGACGATTTCGTGCTTAGAGAACGTAATTTGTTTAGCCGTGGGGTTCTTTTGGATTGCCGCGATGCTGATGGTGGACAAGACTACGAGCGACTGAAATCAATCACGCTACGCCGGCGAGACGAAGGACCCCGCGAGCCCGCTCGGCTATAGCCGCGTAGTTTTCATTCTTCAGGTCGCCGCTCGTAAACAGGCGGCCGCCGACCGCGATGGCGAAAGCCCCCGCGTCGAAGTAATCAACGATGTTCTCGGACCCGACGCCGCCTGAAACTACCAGCCGCACGCCGTTGATCCGTGACGTAAGCGCGGCAACATAATCGGCGCCGCCTAGAGACGACGCGGGAAACAGATTCACCATCGGAACTCCCATCGACCAGGCGTTGGCGACCTCGGTTGGAGTGAGGGCGCCGATCAACGGAGGCACGTGAGAGCGGCGGCACGCTTCAATGAGTTGCTCGTTCGTGTGAGGCATAGATATGACCTGCGCCCCACTCTTGATAGCGCGATCCATCTGATCGTGGTTCGTCACCGAACCGGCGCACACGCACACACGATCACCGTAGCGATGACGCAGGTCCGAGATCACCCTGAAACTCCCGGGCGTAGCGAGAGTCACTTCGATGAGTTTGATTCCACCGACGATCGCGGCTTCGGCTGAGCGCACTGCAGACTCAGCGGACGCAGCGCGCACAACGGCGAACACTCTGTTGGCCTCGACAAATTGGATTAACTCGGCGTCTTTCATAGCTGGATAGCACCATATGACCTATGACCACTCTCTTTCAGCTCTGCCGGAGAACCACGCGAGCGGGCGCGCCGTCGCCGTCCTTAACTTTGAGTGGCAAACATATCATTTCGTAATCGCCCGGCTCTACTTCGCGCAGGTCCAGCCCTTCAATGATTATCGCGCCCGCTGAAAGCAAAATCAGATGGGTTTCGGGCTCAGCATCGAACTTGTCCACCGAAAGGTAATCGATTCCAACTACCTTAATGCCATCGTTGACCAGTGAGCGCGCCGCTCCGGGCGTTATGTAGACGTAATCCTTGACGAAATTCTTCTGGCTCCACAGGTAAGAGTTCCGCGTCTTGAATAGCACTCGAGAGGCGGCCGTGAAATCGAATTCTTCGAGTACCGCTTCGTTGATAACCGGCGCGGTAACCTCGACCACTCGCGCGCGGCCCATCAATAGTTCGAGCGGCAGCTTATCGACCGTGATGCCGTCCTCGATCAAATGAAAAGGTGGATCGACGTGCGTGCCCGCGTGCGAGCTGAACGAGTAGCGGCTCAGGTTGTATTTCTCATCGTGTTCGTTAGCCTTGGTTCTGCGATTGATCTTTACGTGTGGATCGCCGGGATAGACTATCAATTCGTTTGAGAGGGGAACCGTCACATCATAAATTTTCATACCAACTGGCCTTTCCTTGTCACACGTCGCATGCTATTTCGCCGTTGCGAAGATTGTCAAATTCACAAGGTTGCCGAGCCGTCCAATTGACTCCGGATGAAGGCACTCTCTAAGCACAAGAACAGTTGTTGCGTCGATAAGAGAGGTTACCCGGCAGCGCCAAGCCGGGCCGCAGAAGTGGCTCCCAGAGCGGGTTTCGTGTCGCTCTATCGTTTGTTGCGAATGTCTTGCTTCAATTCCGCGAGAAGGTCCGACACTCGACGGGACTCGCTCTCGTTAAGTTGTTCGCCGCCGAATCTTACGCGATTGTACAGCGTGGTTATCTCGCGAATGGGCGCGAGTCCCGAAGCGACTGCGAACTCGATGGGTGTCTGATGAGGGTGTTTGAACAGACCAGCGCGCCGGGCGATCGCAAGCATCTGCTCGTAGAAGAGCACTGCCGACTGGCGATAGTCGCGCCGCTTCAGCCTTCGGCGCCACGTCGGCAATATGAAAAGGCGATGCCACCACGGCCCGTAGCCGGTTGGCGGAAGGCCTCGCCGCTTTCGGTAAGAAAGAAATACATACGAGGACACAGTAGCCAAAGCGAGAACTGCGAGTCCAGCCGCCAGTTCGAGCAACGCACTCGCAGTCCATTTTCGGTTGACGATCAAACGGTCCAACAATCCTCGCATCCATGACTTCGCCCCTTGGTAGTAAGCAAGGAGACGATCCTTGGCCGTCAGCAGCCGATGCTGCAGATTAACCATGATCGACGCCTGCTCGTCGCTGTCCAGGGTGACGATGTAGTCGAGCCAGAAGACTTCCATCGCGTCGGCGTACTTCCTCAACTGAGCCAGCAACCCGCCTTGCGTGTAGTCGTTGATGCCTGCCGCCGGCGTCGGATCGAACTCGATCCACGAGTCGGTGTGCGGGAAATAAGCCTCGACCCACGAGTGCGCATCGCTCTCCCGAACCGTGTACATATCGTTGAGCTCGTTGTACTCGCCCATCTGAAAACCGTTGACTATACGCGCGGGGATCTCGAGAGCCCGCAGCATGATCACCATCGCGGTAGCGAAGTATTCGCAGTGACCCTCGCGAGTATTGAACAAGAATTCCGCCAGCGGATCCTCACTAGTTGGCTTCACGTCGAGCGTATAGTGAAACTCCGTCTTCAGATAACTTTCAATCGCGCGCGCTTTGTCGTAAGGCGTCGGCGCGTTGCGCGTGATCTCGTGAGCGAGTAGCGATATTCGCGGATCAAGTTTATGCGGAGGATGCGCGTAGAGCCGCCTGACATCCTCAGGGGAGGAGGCAGGTGAATCAGCTCTGAGCTCCGCATCGCTCGGAACGCTTATGTCGGACGATACCGCATAAGCGACTCGGCCTTTTAGATCCGGGGCCGAGAGAGCGTCACTATGTTTGTCCTGTGAGAGCTTGGCCACTGGACCATAAAACGACAACGCCCTCTGGGCGGCAAAAAGTGTGGTCGTGCCGAGCGGCTCTAGTACGAATCGTTGTTCAATCAAACTTGACTGGCTGCTCGAGCGAGTTCTTACGTGCGCAGCGCGCTCGTTCGTTTGATCGGAAGGCAGCGGCAAAGAATATTTGTACGTGAACTGCGTCTCTTTTGGTGGGACCTGGCCTCCCACTAATATACCCTGATTATTGTTCAGCTGACGTCCCTGTTCCGGGGTCACGCTCCACGCGCGGCCGTCGTAGGTTTCCAGCGCAACTCCCCGCCAGCGGAGATAACGTGGCGGTTTGTGATCAAGCCGCACCCGCATCACAACTCGCGGACTCTTTTTGATCGACGCGACTTGCCCCAGCTCGACACGATCCGAGAAACCAGTGACCGCATCACCTTCGCCTACGCCCCGCGAGACCCCGCCCCCCGCGAGACGAGGGATCAAGAAGAAGAATGGCAACGTGAGTACGATTACTATTACGATCTGCGCGAACGAGGCCCCCAGCAGATAGCGCACACGCCGGCCCTTCTTATCAGCCGGAGTCTCTCCCGTTCTTCGATACTTGATCTGCTGCGGTTGCTTTAACGATGCGACTGTCGCTTCTTCGAGATGGTTTACTTGCCGGCGCGCTCGGCGAATTTCGAAAGCCGCCAGCGTCGAGATAAAAAAGAACAGGAACGTGGCAAGCGATACAACAAACGTAGCGTTGAACGTTAAGCCGGCAGCAAGCAGCATCTGAAAGAACGCGATCAAGTACAGAAACACCCAATCGCGATCGCGTTTGTTCTGAAAGAGCTTCGCGGCAGAAACAAACAGAGTCATGTGAACGAGAGCCAGCACCCGATTGCTGATCAACGCGGCGTCCACAAACACGAACGGAACATAAGCCACACTCAGCGCGCGCCACATCCACTCGCGCAGTCGCAGGCGCTTCACTCCGCGCGTGTCGCGATAGAAACAGACCGCGAGCGCGATCGAATACGCAGCGATCGAGATGAGGTCAAGCTCGCCGGTCAACGCAATCGCCAGGAATGCCGTGGCGACTAGCGCATATGAAGTTGTCCTGAAATAAGCTTCCATATTGATAGCGGTCAGAGATCAGAAGTCAGAAAGCGGAAGGCGGAAGGCAGAAAGCAGAAGGCAGAAGGCGGAAGGCAGAAGGCAGAAAGCCGAAGGCAGCAATCAGCCACACTACGCTCTGTGTCGTCTCGCCACCCTCATTTCCGGCCATTTGTCTCATCTCTGCTTCTGCCTTCTGCCTTCCCTTTCTGCCTTCTGCTTTCTGCCTTCCGCTTTCTGCCTTCTGCCTTCCGCCTTCTGCTTCACAGGTCATCCATGAAAACAACGTGCGCGCTGCGCCACACGTGCGCAGGTATTGTTCCCTTCCTTGCTGAAGTGATCAGCACTTTGAAGCGCCGATCGTCGCGAAGCACAGGCACGTCATCGAGCAAACGCCACGCGTTCCCTCCGCTCGGCTTACGTGGCACGCTGTCAATCTCATGCGGTTCTTCCAACTCTGCCCTTCGCCTGGACCACGACAGAAGCGACCAGGCTCGCCGAGGCGTGCCTTTGCCAAGGTTATCATCGGCACCCCTCGGCTCAGTCGGATTAAGCGTTGCAAGCGATCCAAGTATCTTGTACAGGTGTTCGTTTCCCGAGCCCGACGCTACATCGTGATGCTCGCTCGTGGTTATCAACTCGACTTCAGCGCGCTCCATCATGAAGTGATTCGCAAGCGACGCGGCCATGAGCACCGCGCGCTCGAAGCGGTCTTGAAAAGCGCCGCCGTCCACATCCGCAAGGTCGGCGCTGGACTCTCTCGCCTGTAACCTCGCCTGTAGGCCCGCCTCTATTTTGGATCGGTTTCCAGAAATTCCTGCACCGTTTTGCGAGTCTGAATCCGGGGGCGTCGTGGTATCGAAGACTATCGTAAGCCGCCACTCATCTTCACGCATGTGCTCGCGCACCATCATCTGCATCGATTTCGCCGTCGCCTTCCAGTCGATGTTGCGCATGTGATCGGACGGATGATAACGACGGATGGCATACAGATCGTCGCCCGAACCGCGAGCGTGGCTCTGAATCTGCCCGGCGAGCATCGGCAGCGCGTGATAGAAATCATCGAGCGGTTGAGGCTTTGGGTATACAAGTATTTCGCCGGAAGCATCGATCCTTCGCCATTTCTTGAAGAAACCCGCCGGGAACTTTGTAGCGATGCGGAATCCGGTGATGGGGTAGCGGCCTCGGCGCTCAAACGTATGCTCGCTACGTTGCCTGGCACTGGACTGTGCCGGGACCAGGACGAAGTAGGCAAGCTTACCAAGACCGGACAGGGGGACGGGGAGACGGGGAGACGAGGCGACGCGGCGACCGCGCTTCTTCGCCTGGTCGCTCTGTCGCCCCGTCTCCCCTTCGTCTTCCTCGCCTCGCCGGCCCGTCGCCGGCTCGTCTTCCTCTGACAGCGCTTCGACCATCAAGCTATAGCTCGGCATGAAGCGCTTGTGATTGAGAAGCGTTACGCTGATGTTGGCAGGCTCGCCGCTGAAGATGTGATCGGGAAAACGAAGTTGAATTGCTACGTCGGCCAACGAGATGCGGGCGATTAGATTCGCGGCTATCAAAAAGGCCATCATCGCCGACAGCACCAGGTACAGAAGATTGTTGCCGGCATTCCAGGCGGCGAAGCCGATGATTATCAGAAACACTACGAACAACAAGCCTTCAACTGTGAAGCTTGTTCTGATGGCGAATCGAAGAATCTCGAGCCGCACGTTTCGCGCGAGCCGAGGAATAATGTAAAGCGCGCCAATAAGCGCCAGTAACAACGAGATCGCCGCCGCTGCCGCTGCGAGGTGGGTGCTGTTCTGATCAGCCGCTGCCGAGCTGAGCAGTGCAATGATGAAAGCTAGTCCGAGGAAGAAAACCGTGATGAAGAAGTCGCGCCATGCCTGCCGATTCATACTACCTCAGCTTACTCACAGGGGCACGTTAACGCCCTTGATGATTTCCTGAAGCGCCGCCTCAGCCTCATCCGACCGCCGAAGTCCAGTCGAATACCGCGAGTTGACGATGATTCGGTGAGCGAAGATCGGCACCACCAACCGCTTGATATCATCGGGGATCACGTAGTCACGCCCTTCGATAAACGCCAGGGCTTGAGCCGCGTGATAAAGCGCGAGACTCCCTCGCGGGCTGACGCCGAGATCGAGAATGTCGGCATCACGCGTGGCTCGAACAATGCGGATCAGGTAATCGATCAGCGCTTCATCGACGGTTACATCGCGTACTTCGTGTTGAAGCTCGAGCACGCTGTCGCTATGCATAACCGGGACCAAATTATCCACCGGCGAGTTCAGCGTTTGCTGTCTGAGAATCGTCTTCTCGTCTTCGCTGTCGGGATAACCCATTCGCAGCCGCATCATGAAACGATCAAGCTGTGATTCGGGAAGCGGATAGGTTCCGTGATGCTCGATGGGATTCTGAGTTGCAAGCACCATGAACGGCCGCGGTAACTGATAAGTCTCCTGCTCGACGGTGACTTGTCCTTCGGCCATTGCTTCGAGCAGCGCCGATTGAGTCTTGGGAGTCGAACGATTGATCTCGTCGGCCAGTATTACGTTAGCGAAGATTGGTCCGGGCTTGAACTCAAATGTGCTCAGGCGCTGGTTAAAGACTTCAAGCCCGGTGATGTCCGAGGGCAGCATGTCCGATGTGAATTGAATGCGTTGAAACGTGCAGTCAAAGCTCCGCGCCAGGGTGTGCCCTAGCGTAGTTTTGCCGACACCGGGAACGTCCTCGATCAGCAAGTGCCCGCCGGCCAGGAGTGTTACAAGAGCAAGCTCGACTACATCTGACTTGCCGCGAATAACACTTTCGATTGTGGATTGGAGCTGCTCCAGCTTCCCGACGGTGGTGATCACTAATTTCGGACCTCGCTCAAGCGATTTGGGCGCTGAATCAATCTAACACAAATGAACGCCGGTCGCGACGGAAAGTTGCGGACAGAGTTCGAAGACTAATCGAGGAAACCCTTCGTCTTTCGGGCGACACCGCGCTTGCTTCTTGCATATTCCGATCAGCCCTATTACCTTCCTGACTTGAACTGGCGGTGACTCACAGCCGCGTCAAACCTCTAAGCGAGATAAAACTAATGAAGAAAAACATCGGGACAAAACTTCAGCTTCTGCTTTTCCTGGCGTGCGCGCTGCTAACTGCATCTCTCTCGGCCGGCGCTCAATCGAAGGCGATCACGGACCTGCGGCCGACGGTGATCTTAGTCTCTCTCGATGGATTTCGTTACGACTATCTCGAGAAGTACCAACCGCCGAACCTCAGGTCTCTGGCTCGAGACGGCGTACAGGCGCAGTGGATGATTCCTTCCTTTCCAAGCAAGACTTTTCCTAACCACTACACGATTGTGACCGGGCTCTATCCACAAAACAACGGCATAGTCGAGAACAGCGTTTACGATAAGGGCTTCAATGCCACGTTCTCGATGAGCAATCGCGAAGAGGTGCAAAACGGCCGCTGGTGGTTGGGTGAACCGATCTGGATTACCGCAGAAAAGCAGGGGCAGAAGACCGCGCCTTACTTCTGGCCCGGAAGCGAGGCTGAAATATCGGGCACGCGGCCGACCTACTGGAAGCCCTATGATGGGAAGGTCCCTAACGATGCGCGGGTCGATACGATCTTGTCGTGGCTCGATCTGCCGTTGAGCAAGCGGCCGACCTTCTTGACCCTCTACTTCAGCGACGTGGACAATGCAGGGCATGAGTTCAGCCCCGATTCAACAGAAACACACGACGCCGTGCGCAAGGTAGACAATGAACTCGGCAGACTCACTGATGGACTCAAAGCGCGCGGGATATTCTTGCAGATCAACCTGATCATCGTTTCCGATCACGGCATGGCAACTCAGGATCCGAAAAACACAATTATCCTCGACGAGTTCTTCGATACTAAGCTCGCGGAGAAAGTCCTATGGACCGCTGAGATCGTCAGCATCTTTCCAAAAGAAGGAAAGGAAGACGCGATCTTCAAGGCCCTGAAAGCGAAATTGCCACCGCAAGCAAAAGTCTATCGAAAAGCGGAAATGCCGGCGCGGTTTCACTACTCGAACAGCCCGCGCATAGCTCCGCTGTTAGTGCTCCCTGACGAGGGTTGGACTCTGACTACGAGAGAGAGATTCGAAGAAGCAAAAGCGAAGGGCCGCTCGAACGGATTGAGAGGCGGACACGGCTACGACAACGCGCTAACTTCGATGCGAGCGATCTTCATCGCGCACGGCTCGGCTTTCAAGAAAGGCGCTCTCATCGAGCCGTTTGAAAACGTTCAGGTCTACAACGTGATGGCAAAGATTCTCGGATTGAAACCGGCTCCCAACGATGGAAATGATTCGGTCGTCAACTCGGCTTTAGCAGATGACGCAGCCCACAGGAAATAGTTAACGGGGGCGCACCCGACCTTCGAACACCGCATCC
>JADGNW010000199.1 GCA_017883315.1 Blastocatellia bacterium
ACGGCGTGCGGCACAGTAGGATCGGATACGTTTGCGCGGTGTCCTTCGGCGCGTAGACCGCAGTGAAAAGGTTCACTCCGTCGCGCATGGGAATCATGTGTTCGGACTTGGTGTAGTTGGCTTTTACATCGACAACTTGCTGAGCCGGTGAAGGTAGATGGATTGCGATCAGGGCGACCCACGCGAAACCTAAGACAAACTTGATCGGTAACGCTTTGATTCCTTTCATCGGAGTTTTCTCCAGTTACTGTCGCTGGCTATGTCAGCGTTACTACATGCGGGTAAGAAATGATTTTTTGGTCGGCAGTCAGGAGTGGACACCCGTGAATTCGCGCGGTGGAAACAATCAACTGATCGGCGGGGTCCTTGTGAAAGCCGAGTGGAAGTTGCGTCGAATCCACTACTATGGCTGTCGTGAGATTCAGCAATTGCACACCGGGATAATTTAGTGCCTGATCGAGCCACTCTTCGACTGCGACAGGCAAGCCAATGCGGCCAAGAGCTTTAAGTTTAGCCACTTCCCAACAGGAGATGATGCTCACCCCGATGCCTCGCGATTCGTGCTCTTGAAGTAGCTTTTCTTGTTTTTTAGTTAATAAAGAAGAGCCCTGCACCCACCACAACCAAATATGGGTATCAAGAACGATCATCGCAGGGCTTCCCAGTCGTCGTCCGCAACAGGATCCAAGGGGTCAATATAGAAGAAGGGTGTGCCGCGCAGCGGGTATCTGTCCTTTTTACTAGCGACAGAACTAGTTATCGCTCTCTGTACGTCTTTGAGTATTCTGCGTACGGAGGCTATGGGCGTAAGAGATTGCTCAGCAATATGATTTAGTGGTTCATTGATAACCGGGTGGCCGATAAGCAACCCAGGAAATGCCTTCTTAAGCGACCCGAACGGTATCCTAGTTTTAATGGCACTAGTCGGTTCATAAGATTGGAGCGACTGTTGGAGTACTCCTAGATTGGATCTGCGATTGTCGGTGATGGTGTCGAGCAGAGGAACTCCATTACCTCTCTGATCGACGAAGATTGCAAACCCGTTCAAACCGCCATCAATACTCAGCAGCATCTTCGGTTACCTCTAGTCCAATTTTGGAAAGAATGCGCTCAAATAACTGGTCACCCTCGACAAGGAGGTTGGAATAGTCGATCGTATCCCCATTCGGTCTTATCAAGAAATTTATGAACAATCCACCCTCTACGGATAGAGAGTGATCCATCGCAAATTGCACTTTCCATCCCTTCTCGGGTAGATCCCAGTGAAAGATTACCCCAGGTCCTTCGCTCACCCCAACTCCGTCAATATTCAAAGAGGGTAAGCCAAGCAAGAACTCTCGCGCAGTTCCATTGAGAAGACGACTGTGGCTAACAGTAGCGAAAAGATGCGATTTGAAACCAAGTCCGGGTACTAACGAGCGTAGCCATTCGTCACCAACGGCCAACACTCCCGGTGCTTCAGCTAGACTGTTTTTGGTGAAGTTCAGCAACTTCAGTTCGACGCGATCGAACCTGAACCGATATTCACCGACTGAACCAAACCTGACTGCTATAACTTGGTCCGACGGGTTGAGCGAGGATGACTCGTTCCGTAAGTCGGCGAGGTTAATCTGATAGCCACTAAAAGCGTTGTATAATCCTTGCAGAATCTTTCCGCCCTCTCCCCATAAACCTAGGGCCGGAGCTGAAAATAGCCCTACGTAATCCAATTGATTCATTTGGACTAAGAGCTTTGGCATGAGATTCCGTTGACAATCCTTCTCAACTATTCACATTCTACCTTACATAGGTAAGGGGACTCAAACATAGGAAGAGGAGTCGCTTGGAAGCCAATTAGAAATGGCCTTAAGTCAACTCTTGCGAGCTTTCCGTTGCAGGTCTCGCAGTGCGCGGTAGCCGATTCGCTTGGCGCCTTGCGACTCGAGTATGCGGCGAACCTCCGGGTCCTTTGTGAACAACTCGTATTCAGCAGCTCGATCTTCCCACGAGTTTGTTATGTGCTTGATCTCTTCGCCCGGCACCGAAGCGTGAATGTATAGCTCGGTCACACCGGGCTTCAACGAATTCAATTCGCGCTTCCAATAGTCGCGCACCGACTCGCCGGGCTTGCGATCGCCGTGAATCAAATAATCCGGACAGAGGATGCCATCCGAGTCCAACTGCCCGCGTTGATGGCCGCCCCCTTGCGCAGCAAGCAGTTCTTGAGAGCCCATTCTAAGCGGCAGATCGAACTCCTTGGCGAGCCGTCGATAAACCTGAAAGTACGCTTCGTTGTATTGAAGCGTTCCCATATGCGAGTCGATGTGCGTCACGTCAATGCCCGCGTCAAGCGCCTTCTTGATCTGCGCGCGAGCTTCGATGTAAGCCTGCTCGGGCGTCGAGTTCTTGTAGACGCTCATTATGTCGGGCCACAGATAGCCTTGCGGATCAACCAGCCCGGGCACATCGCTCTTGCTGGCAACCGGTCCCCACTTGAGCGTCTTCCATTCGCTGGTGTGACACAAGTGAACTCCGAAGTCGGAGTTCGGATGAGTCTTCGCGTAAGCGGCGATCTCAGGGAACCATGGGCCCGGAACGATGATCGTCGACGAAGTTGCAAGCCCGTTCTCCATCGCGTCCATCACCGCGGCGTTTGCTGCGTGGCTGTTGCCCACATCGTCGACGTTGATGATCAGAATCTTGTCGGTAGCTTTGAATCCCAATCGCTCAGCGAGCGGCGATGTGATTATGCCTCGATTCGCTCCCACCACCACTTGAGCGATTAGCAATCCCAAAAGAACAATGCGCGTCAACGCTGGTCTCGTCATCTCAATCCTCCGTCTTCATAGGTCGGCCACACCGTCGGCAGTGGAACAAACATAGATCTCCGGCACCACGCCCGTCGCTTGTTCATATCCTCGAGCAACATCTTTCGTGAACTCCGCAACGCGATCTGCCTTGACAAGGTTGATCGTACACCCGCCGAATCCTCCGCCAGTCATTCGCGCGCCGTAGACGCCTTCGACTTGCGTCGCGAGATCGACCATCGTGTCCAGCTCCGCGCAGCTCACTTCGTAATCGTCTCGCAAGCTGCGGTGCGACGCGGCCATCAGATCTCCAAATGCCTGCAGGTCGCTCTGCTCAAGCGCGGCTGCTGCTTCCACGACTCGCGCGTTTTCAGTCACGACGTGGCGGCAGCGTTTGTAGATCACCTCTGGCAAGTCGCGCCCATAGCCTTCCAGATCATTCAGCGTCACGTTGCGAAGCGAGCTGACACTCGGAACAAACTTCGCAAAGTTCCGAACGCCCGCTTCGCATTCAGAGCGGCGATTATTGTACTCGCTCGCCGCAAGCTCGTGTCTGATCATCGTGTTGCAGATGACCAGCCGAACGCCCGGCGGTAGCGGCAGCAATCGATAGTCGAGCGAACGGCAGTCCAGCATCAGCGCGTGACCAGCTTGTCCGAAGCAGGCGATGAATTGATCCATTATCCCGCAGCGCATGCCGACGAATTCGTTTTCAGCTCGCTGGCAAAGCTTCGCGAGTTCGGTTCGATCGATCTGGATGGCTGAGTTGTCAAGCAACGCGTATCCCGCGGCAACTTCGAGGGCGGCGGATGAGCTCAAGCCCGCTCCAATCGGCACCGTGCTGCGAATCTCAAGCGCGGCGCCTTTCAAGCTGAATCCCGCTCGCTCTAGCGTGACGGCCACGCCGCAAACGTAGTCACTCCAGTGACCGCTTGCGATGGGATGGGGGTCGTCAAAATCAAACTCGACATCATCAGAGAAGCTTTCGGAGTGAATGAGCAGCTTGCGGTCATCGCGCGGCGTGATCGTCACCTGCGTGTAAAGATCGATCGCCGCAGGCATGACAAATCCGCCATTGTAGTCCGTGTGCTCGCCGATCAAATTGACGCGACCGGGAGCGCGATAGATCCGTTGGCCTTCGATTCGCGGCATCGATCTTGTGGCTCATCCTCGCGCCCAAACGTTTCAGTGTTCGTCTTCGGTGTCGCGTTGCTCGAGTTCCTTCATCATGCGCCGGCCTTCCAAACTTGTGTCTGCGGGTTGAGCGGTCGCCGTTCCCCGCCTCCCCAACGCGAGCATCACGAGCCCGAAGATCAACAGCACCGCGCCCCATAACAGATTGACATTGATCCCAAGCGAGCGCTGATAGATTGCTTTGTCGCCAAACAGTCCGTACACCACCAACAACAATCCGAACAACGTGAACATCGCTCCGATCGGCAGCCTTATGTCGAGTCCCATTTCGCGCCTCCCATGTACCGTAGACTGTCCAGTCTGCGGATGGCCTGACAGTCTATGCTACGTCTACCAGAAGATGATGTTGAGCACCAACGTCATCACTAACACGATCACTCCGAGTATCGCCGGGCGCTGATACCAGGGAAGGTGACCCTCTTTGGGTCGCTCAGTCAGTGAATATACCAGACCCACCAGTTCCTTCTCGTCGCGCCGCTTAGTCACGAGGCTTACAAGAATCGTGACGACAAAACATGAAGTCCATGCGAAGATCGCGGTCCAGAAGTTCTGAGCCATCTCACTCGGATAAATATGCATCGCGCCGAACCAACCGCCTTTCACGCCAGCGACGGCGTTCATCGGCAACGTCAACCCGTGATGAAGCGACGCTGCAATAATGCCCGACAGCAGTCCAAGGAATGCGCCGTGTCCGGTAGCTCGCTTCCAGAACATGCCCAGCAAGAAGGTTGCAAACAGCGGTGCGTTGACGAAGGCGAAAACCAACTGAAGCATGTCCATGATGTTGTTGAAGCGCGTTGCAACATACGCCGCACCAACCGAGATCGCGATACCGAACACCGTCGACATTCTTCCCATCCACAGATAGTGCTGATCGCTCGCGCCGCGCTTGATGTAGGACTGATAGATGTCGTAGGTCCAAACCGTGTTGAACGCGGTAACATTCCCGGCCATCCCCGACATGAAGCTCGCCATCAGCGCGGTGAGTCCGACACCGAGAATTCCGGTCGGGAAATAGTGCGCCAGCATCATCGGTATCGCCATGTCGTAGTTGAATGTGCCGTCTACTTTTTTCGGCAAAGCGAACCCGCTCTCGCCGGTTTGATAGGTCAACGCGATTGCGATCATCCCCGGCAGAATGACGAGGAACGGAAAGAACATTTTCGGGATCGCCGCGATCAACGGAGTTCTGCGAGCCGCTGA
The DNA here is from genome assembly GCA_017883315.1 of Blastocatellia bacterium. Lineage (GTDB taxonomy): Bacteria > Acidobacteriota > Blastocatellia > UBA7656 > UBA7656 > Onstottus_A. Next base: position 5,184 of record JADGNW010000199.1, read on the forward strand.
CATGGAATTGGCTGCCATGGCTCGTTGTACGACAAGGAAGTCAGTGCACCAGTAGCCGAATGACAACACGAATCCAAGCCCCATCGCCATCCCGAACCATTCGACCCCCATCGGGTTATGAGTAGGGCTGTCCATATACGTCCAGGAGTGGCTCCACGCTCCGGATGCGAATCCGTGTTCGGTCGCCACGACTCCCAGCCGGGCTTGTAAGCCTGACCACCCACCGGCGTCTTTCAGGCCAAGAAACACCAGCGGTAAAAATCCCAGCACGATCAAGAAGAATTGAAGCACTTCGTTGTAGATCGCCGACGTCAGCCCGCCGAGAAAGATGTAAAGCAGCACGATCACCGCCGACATCAGCACGCTGAAATTGAAAGGCCATCCCAGCAGCGTTTGTAGCAGCAATCCCATCGCGTACATCGAGATGCCCGATGAAAAAATAGTCATCGCGGCGAACGAGAACGCGTTCAACCCTCGAGTCTTCTCATCGAAGCGCAGCTTCAAATACTCGGGCACCGATCGCGCGCGCGAGCCGTAGTAAAACGGCATCATGAAAACGCCTACGAACACCATCGCCGGAATCGCGCCGACCCAGTAGAAGTGGGCAGTGGCGATTCCGTACTTCGCGCCCGACGCTCCCATGCCGATCACTTCCTGCGCGCCGAGGTTCGCCGAGATGAACGCGAGCCCGGTGATCCACGCCGGAATCGAGCGCCCGGATAAGAAGAAATCCGTGCTGGTTTTCATGTAGCGCTTCAGCGCGAAGCCGATGCCGAGCACAAACACGAAGTACACCAGCATGATGATCCAATCGATCGCTGTCAGGTTCATGTTTTCAGCCTCTTGGAGTCAGTGGTCGTTTTTGAGTTTGGAGAATCGACTGCTCAATCCAGCAACGGCGCAGAATATCACTTATCTCTCTTGTCCTCCAGCCGCCAGGCTTCTTTCAGGTAGCGCTTCAACCTGACCACTGCCAGTCCCACGACAAACAAAATGATAAGAGAACAAAGGATCGTGATAGGGGCATCAACCCAGACTGGAAGGTCGCCGAAGAATTCGCGCACAAAGATGATCGAGACTGCTCCGGCAATCAGAGCGGCAGGTAGGACTGCCTCTCGGAAGCTCTTCCCAGTTTTCTTTGCCTGGAGCCACGACAGAATGAACTGTATGACTACCATAACAAAAACACCGATGGTGCTCCAACGCGGGTTGATCATCAATGCCTTTGGGCTTCCCTCGGATTGCTCTTCTTATTGGCGCGCTGCGAAGCTCGCATAACCTTGACCCCTCGCTAACGAACCCCTATTGACCGCGAGGATAACACGGGCGTCCGGAGCATTGCCCCACGCTGTAGCTCCCGGCGTCGGACTGACTTAACCCTTGCGAGCCCAACCAAATGCATCGCTCGAATTACCTCCGCGTTGCGCATGAACCAGCGCCAGACGTTTCCGCTGCGCAGGTTCTCCGCGCTCAGCAGCGTTATACCCTGGTTGATGCCGATCACGTCCCGGTCGACCCACCCCGTGTTCGGATTGAACGCATCGACAAAACCGTAACGGCCCCAAACGCGCTCGCCGACCTTGTTTTTCATCGCGTGCAGCGCCGGCAGACAAATGTCCGGCGTGAACATAAGCGAGCCGCCTGCCGCCGAAGGCACTACCGTTCCGTCGATAGCCGGATCTCGAGGAGGCCCGCCCCATGCTTCGTATCCTTTAGCGCTGTCGGACGCGGTAATGCCCCAGACGTTCTCATCGTAGCCGGGAAACTCTCTCGATAGATCGATGCAAAACATTCGATGCGCTCGCGTGGCCTTGACCGAGTTGTCAAAGTAATCAACGTAAGGAGGCTGGCTCTCTCTTCGGCCGCGATAATCAACCCACGCGTGCGAATATTGATGGATGAAGAGAGGCCGCGCACCGGCCAGAAAACTGTAGCCTGCATAACTAATCCAGTCCCGCCTCCACGCGTGCCACGCTCGCGGCGCGATCGAGTGAGCCGGCGAGCCGATGGCCAGCAGATAGAGCATCGTCTCCTCGCTGTAATCGTTCCACACCGACGAGAGAAATCCGCTCTCCGGCTTCCAGCCGTGCGACAGTAATGCGGGATGTCCGTTCTGCATCCATCGAAAGTCAACACGCTCGTATATCTCTGTCGCGAGCCGCACGATCTCAGCATCGTTATGAAAAGCCTGTCGCGCGGTGAGTACGCCGCCCAACAACAGCGCGGTGTCGATCGATGAGACTTCGCTATTCCATCTTCGCTCACCCGTTCGGGCATCCATCCAGTGATAAAACCAGCCGTGAAAATTGGTTGCTCGCGCAGCGAAGAAGCGAAGCGTTACCCGCACACGATCGCGGGCTTCATGCGGATCAAGCCACCGCCGGTCGGCCGCGATGCACAAGGCAGTAAGGCCGAATCCAGTGGCGGCGATGCTGGCCACGTCGCGATGCGCTTCATCCATAGCGGACGCATCAGCTCTCGCGCGATCAAGCACCAGACCGGTGTTCGGATCGGCTTGCTCCCAGAAGTAACGGAACGCGCGTTGTGAGAGATCTTCAAGAAGTGATTGGTCGGCTCGCGAAAGCGCACGAGGCCCGAAGTCCCGCGCAACACTCGCGTCGTTGATCGCACAAACAAGAAGGAGGAGAGAAACCCATCGGAGGAGAAGTTGAAATTTTGAGTTTGAGAATCTCAAATCCCTGTGCGCGCCTCCGCGGTTATTTGCTTTTATTCAACAACTCGGAAACTGGCTTCAAGCCCGTCAACTGAGTTGGCGCCGACAAAGACTTTGAGTTCTCCCGGCTCGACAACGAATCTCATGTCGCGATTGTAGAAACCCAGATGTTCCCGGGCCAACGTAAACGTGACGCGTTTCTTCTCGCCGGGCTTGAGCGTAATTCGCTCAAAGCCTTTCAGTTCCTTGACCGGTCGTGTGACGCTCGCGGCAATGTGTCTGATGTAAAGCTGGACTACTTCGTCGCCGAGGCGATCGCCTGTATTCTCGACATCAACCGTGACTGTAACTCGTCCGTCAGGTCTGATGATCGAGGCCCCGAGCCGCAGATCCGTCAACCGGAACCGCGTATAACTCAAACCAAACCCGAAGGGGAAAAGCGGAGTGACCAGCGCGTCCAGATACTTTGAAGTGTATTTGTTGTTAGGATCGGGGGGCCTTCCAGTGTTCTTGTGATTGTAATATAGCGGCACTTGTCCGACGACGCGCGGGAAGGTCACCGGCAGTTTGCCTCCGGGATTTACATCACCGAACAGAACATCGGCGATTGCGTTACCGCCCTGAATCCCCGCGAACCAGCTTTCCAAAATCGCCGGCGCGTTTTCGGCCAGCCAGTTGATGGTGAGTGGCCTCCCATTCATCAGAACCACCGCAGTTGGTCTGCCAGTTGCGACAATTGCTTTCACCATCTCCAACTGCCGTCCTGGCAGATCAAGCGACGCTCGCGAAGCCGCTTCGCCGGTCATTGCAGCGGACTCACCAACCGCGATGATCGCAACGTCCGCATCGCGCGCAATGCGAACGGCTTCATCGATGCCGTCGCTGGCGCCTCCTTCGATCTCGCAGCCTTTCGCATAAGTGATCTGAGTGGAGGGAGAGAGCTTCTGTTTGATGCCGGCGAGTAACGTGACCGCATCTTCCTTTCTTCCATCGCCGGACCACGACCCAATCATATCCTGTTGGTCGTCGGCGAGCGGCCCGATCACGGCGATCGAGTGAATGCCTTTGCTTATCGGCAACACGTCGCGTTCGTTTTTGAGCAAGACTATCGATCGAGCGGCGACCTCTCTCGCGGCTTCAACGTTGGCGTGACTCATAATCGTCGCCTGCTCTCGAGCTTCTTCCGTATATGGCCTCTCGAACAGGCCGAGACGAAACTTGATTCGCAAAATGCGGCGCACGGCTTCATCAATGTTCGCCTTCGAGAGCTTGCCTTCTCGAATCAGTTGTGGCGCGTATTCTTTGTAGAGGCGGCTGACCATTTCCATGTCCACCCCCGCGCTCAGTGCAGCGCGAGCCGCCTCTGCTTCGTTGGCTGCGAGTCCGTGATTGATCAGCTCTTTGATTGACTCGTAATCGCTCACGACGAAACCGTCAAACTTCCACTCGCGGCGAAGCACCGTCGTCAGCGTGAACGGATTGGCGGAAGTCGGAACGCCGTTGAGATCATTGAACGCGCTCATGAACGTGCCGACTCCGGCATCGAGTGCGGCCTTAAAAGGCGGAAAGTACGTCTCTCGCAACGCACGCTCCGACACGTCGGTTGTGTTGTAATCGCGGCCACCTTCAGCAGCCCCGTAAGCCACCCAATGCTTGGCGCAGGCTACGATCTTGTCGGGCGCGCTGTAGTCCTTACCCTGAAACCCGCGCACTCGCGCCCCCGCCATTACCGCGCCGAGATACGGATCTTCGCCCGCGCCTTCGCTGATGCGCCCCCACCGCGGGTCGCGAGCAATGTCCACCATCGGCGCGAATGTCCAGCGAACGCCCGAGGCAGCCGATTCGGCAGCGGCAATCGACGCCGAGCGCTCGACCGCGGCCGGGTCCCAACTCGCCGACTCGCCAAGCGAGATGGGAAAGATCGTGCGATAACCATGGATCACATCGAAGCCGAACAGCACGGGAATCTTCAATCGCGACTGCTCAACGGCGATATGCTGCAGCTCGTTTGTGCGTTTCGCGCCACGCACGTTGAGCGTCGATCCGAGCAGGCCTTTGCGAATCATCTCGAGATGTTCAGGTCGATAGTTGCCGTTCGCTTCGCCATCGAGAATTTGCAACTGTCCGAGTTTTTCCTCGAGAGTCATCCGCGCAAGCAGCGCATCAATGCGACGTTCAATGTCGTCGCGCGGCGGCGCGGCGATCGATGGAAGCGTCGCGAAGATCAGCAGCACCACGAGCAAGCTGGTTGGTTTCACTAACTTCATTGTCGGCCTCTTCGAACCGTCACCGGATTAGCTGATTCTTGAATCACATCATACAACGATCTCGCTATTAATCGATCGTCCCTTATGATTCCGCGTGCTCTCTATCATAATTGCCGGGCTTTATTGTCAAACGTCCCGCTGCTTATACTAGGCGGTGCGAGCAAGACATCCGCGATGAACACAGTCATTTCACAGGCAACACCGAAACGTCGTTATTTCTGGCGCGGGACCCGTATCGTCCCGCTTGCATGTGTAATTGTTCTTTCAATGTGCGCCGTCGCGATGCAACGCCAGCAGCCGGTTACGCCGCAATCGGAAGTCGACGGCTTGTTACGTCAAGCTGTCGGCCTATTGCAAGCGGGGCGGCTCGATGAGGCCGAACCGCTGCTGCGCCGCGCGCTCCAAGTTGCGCCGCAGAACGCCGACGCGCATAACCTCCTCGGCACGATTTTCGATCAGCGCGGCCGCGCGGCGGAAGCCGAACACGAATACCGCGAAGCGCTACGATTGAATCCTTCATCCATCTCAGCACAGGCAAATCTTGGCGTGTTGTTCGCTCGCACTAATCGAAGCGGCCAGGCAATTCTAATACTCGAGAGCGTTCTTCGCGCCGCGCCTGACCATCCGCAAGCCACTTCGAATCTCGGACTGCTCTACGCGGCGGGCGGCGATGATGCTCGAGCCTTACCGCTGCTCGAACGCGCCAACTCGCAGCGACCGAATACCTATGAAGTCATTCTCAATCTCGGCGTAGTTCTCTATCGCCTGGCTCGGCTGGACGAAGCAGCGATTGAGTTGCAAGCGGCCTCGAGGATTTCAACTACAGCCGCCGATCCGCTTTACTATCTGGGGTTGATTTCATCAGCACGCGGCGCAGACGAGGCGGCGATTGAACTCTGGCAGCAAGTTCTGCAAAAACGAGCGAACTTTGCCGATGCAAATTTCATGATCGGCGAAGCGGTACGCCGGACGCGTGGCGTCGCGGCAGCGAAAGAATTCTATGAACGGGCGCTTAGTCAGGATGCAACAAAGTTTGTTTACTATGCGCGGCTGGGCGGAGTCTACCTGAGCTTGGATCAAGCCGATGCTGCGCTCGAAGTTTTCGATCGCGCGGCACAACGCTTTCCCGCGGTTGCCGAGGCACACTACTTTGTCGGCATCGCCGCGCGTCGCAAGGGTGCTTTCGATGTTGCTGAAGCGGCACTGCGCCGCTCTCTGGCGCTCAAGCCCGACAACTCCGATGCGCTAGCGCAACTCGGTTACATCGCCAGCCAGCAAGACAAGCTCGCAGAAGCCGAAGTTCTGCTGCGCCGCGCCGTCGCGCTTGGGAACCGGCACATCTACGCGCACTACAACCTTGGCCGGATTCTAGTCAAGCTGCGCCGCTACGAGGAAGCTGCGCAGGTTTTGGAGCAGGCTGCAACGATCAGCAAGGACTGCCCGGAGGTTCACTATCAACTCTTCCTTGCTTATTCGCGCCTCAAGCGCAAACCAGACGCCGACCGTGAGCTGACTATTTTCAAAGAGCTTGAAGCAAGCGGAGTAACCCGCCAGAGAAATCTGAGCTGCAATCCCGACAACGGCGATCCGTCATCGGCGTTCGATGGAAAGCCGGGCGCAAGCATTCGATGAGGCTTGCTTACTGAATCGAGGCGCGAAGAGATGGACCAATTCGCGCCTCGATCCACAACCCGCTAGAAGCTGAATCGCGCTTGCAACTCGATGACCCGGCCTGCGAGGCCTGACGTTGCGCGCCCGAAATTCGGGTTGTTTACGTCCGTGCTCGGACTGAAGAATCCGAACGGAGCGAGATTCAGCATGTTGAAAGCGTTAAACAGGTTCGCCCGCAGTTCGAGCGCCGCGTTTTCGCCAAGCACGTGGATGCTCGGTAACCCCGTGCGCTTCACGAAACTCAAATCAATGTCGGAGTAGCGCGGACCGCGAAACACGTTGCGCCCGATGCCCGGCGGGCGATTGGCGGGATCGGTAACGTCGAAATACTTCGGCCCGCCGCCGGGGAAGTTGCCGCCCGCGCGGATAAACGCCTGGTCGCTTGTATCGCTGAGAGCGCCACCTAAATACTGAGCGGGCCTCGACGGGCAGAGCGCCGGGCCGCCCGGCGTGCTGACGCAGTTGCCGATCAGCGGAGTCCACGGGAATCCAGTGTGCGCCGTAAAGATGCCGTTGATCTGCCATCCGCCTAAGGCCTTGCCAACCCAGTCCTTGCGTAAACGGAAGATCGGCAGATCCCAAATCCCGGTCATTACCAAACTGTGACGGACATCGAAATCCGAAGGACCGCGTTCCTGACTCTGATCCTGTGGATATGTCTGATTCGTTACAAAACCTGGGCCTTCATATGAGAGCGTGTCGATACTCTTGCTCCAGCGATACAACGCGTCGAGCTGAAAGCCCTGCCAGAACTGCTTTGTGATGCGCAGGTTCATGGCGTTGTAATTTGCATTGACGTCCGGTGTCGGGAAGTAGACCGCGAAGAACGCCGGGTTGTTAG
>JADGNW010000025.1 GCA_017883315.1 Blastocatellia bacterium
TCACGTTATCCATGCGTATCACCCGGTCGCATCACCCGGCTCATCGGTCAACCGCGCTCGCAGACTCTGCAGAGCGCGAAACTGAAGCTGCTTGACTGCGCCTTCGCTGCGCCCGATTTCATTTGCGATGTCGCGGATACTCTTCTCCTCTGCGAATCGCATTCGGATCACACGGCGCTGGGCTTCCGGCAAGAGATTGACGAGCCTAAACAGCCGCGCGCTCTGTTCGATTTCATCTTCGATTTCTTGAGTGCTGACCTCCGCAGCGAGATCGAAACTCTCGGGGAGTGCTCGCTCTCTCGCTGCGCGTTTCGATCTATCGATGATCGAATTTGCGGCGATCTTGAAGAGCCACGCGGCAAAAGGCACGCCGCGCCATTGAAACCGCGGCAGATTGGCGAGCGCCTGATGAAACACTTCGGAGGTCACGTCCTCGGCCTCATTGCGGTCGCGTACGCGTCGCGCGACGAAGGCATACACGCGTTCAAAGTTGTTCTCGTAGAGCTCCGCGAACCGGGCAGGGTCCTTCTGAGCGGCCTCGATCGCGCGCCGCTCAGCCGTGTCTGTGTCTTGAGCCTTCAATGCTCTTTCTTCCAACACCTGCCCTCTGACTGTATAAACCGCTGGGACACGGAAAGGTTACGGCAGATTCTGTTTTTGATGGGCTAGAGATTAGCTCAAGCCGACTCGATGAGCCCAAGGGGCTCGATGATTCAGGCGTAAACGGGAAGAGTTTTCGACAACGAGCCTGGCGCTTGGAACAGTTCGCTTACTTGACTCGCTGAAGATTGAACGCGGTGGTCGTTTCCTTTCCGCCTTCTTTCCAGGTCCATTCCTCGATCAAGTGATTTGCGTCCTGGAACTTGATTACCACGCGCTGCATGTGTCCTTCGGCGCCCTTCAGATTAGCGACATCCACGAACTCAAAAGCAAGGGTATCGCCCCGGGAAATCTGAGCGCGCATTCGGGGTTGATTGCCGGCAGCGCAATAGTGAGTCATCAGGATGCTGTTGCCGTCCGGATGATAGACTGAAACCATGCTTTCCTTGACCATTGTCTCCATCAACGCGGTGCCGTTGGAGATCACCTGAAACGTGACCCGAGTTTTTCCCTCCGGAGTCGTAGCTTCCCATTCACCCGCCAGCGTCTTCATACGATCAAAGTCGCTGCCGGCAAACGCTAAGCTGCTAAAAGCGGACAAGAGCAGAACGATTGTCAGCGGTACTTTCTTTTTCATTTGCTTGCTCCTTGAGACTCCCTGAAGAGAGCCAGCGTGTTCTCTTTTTTCGCGAAGGCTCAAGCCCTGCCGTTGATGACGTTGTTGATTAGCCAACCCGGGAAAACGCAGACTCACGTAATCGAGGCTTCCAACTTCGCGGCGATCACAGGAACGACAGACTCGATTGAAACGTCTTCTGACTCGCGAGTTGAGCGCGTCATCAGCTCGACTTTGCCTTCTTTGACTTTCTTTCCGATCGTAATCCGATACGGCACGCCGATCAGATCCGCATCGTTGAACTTCACGCCCGCGCGTTCATCGCGGTCGTCGAGCAGCGCTTCGATCCCTGCCTTGACAAGTTCATCATAGACCCGCTGAGCCGTTCCGAAAAGCTCCTGGTCCTTAATATTGACCGGAGTGACTACGACGTGAAACGGCGCAATCGAAGCGGGCCACGCGATGCCCGCCTTGTCGTGAAACGACTCAACTGCGGCGGCGATCGCTCGCTCGACCCCGATACCGTAGCTGCCCATTATTATCGGCACTTCGGTGCCGTCCGCCAGAAGCACTCGCGCTCCCATGCTGTCGGAGTATTTAGTTCCGAGCTTGAAGATGTGACCGACTTCGACGGCTTTGAAGACGTCAAGCACACCGCCGCAAGTCGAGCAGGTTTCGCCGGCTTTGACTGAACGAAGACTCGCCCACTTGTCTACGCTGATGTCGCGATCAATCGCGACGCCGCGCAGGTGATGATCGTCTTTGTTGGCGCCAGTAGTCATATTGCGCCTTCCTCTGAGCGCCTCTTCTGCGATCACCAGCGTTATCTTTGGATGGGAAGATCGCGTCACACCAACCGCGCCAAGCGAACCCGCTGAAGCGCCGAGCGCTTCGCGAATTTCATCAGCCTGAGCATGCCTGATATTAATCGCACCGGTCGCGTCTTGTAGCTTTATCTCATTCAGCTCGTGATCCCCGCGCATCAACACGAGCGCAACGTTGTCATCGAGCACGTAAACCAGAGTCTTGATCTGGCGATCAGCCGAAGCGCCGCCTGGGAAAGTCGTCAAGTCCTCAATCGTATGAACGCCCGGGGTAGGGAACTCTTCGGTGGCCGTCGCCCCATCGCCGTCATCAACATCGGGGAGCTTGGACGTAGCCTTCTCGACGTTGGCCGCGTAGCCGCACTTCTCGCACAGCACGATGTGGTCCTCGCCGGCCTCAGTACGGACCATAAATTCAGTTGATTGGCTTCCGCCCATCGCGCCCGAGCTTGCTTCGACCGCGGTGTATTTCAAACCGCAGCGCGTGAATATCCGGCAGTAGGCGTCGTATTGATCCTGAAACGATTTATCCAACCCCGTGCGATCAACGTCGAACGAATAAGCGTCTTTCATAGTGAACTCGCGCACTCGCAGCAGCCCGGACTTCGGGCGAGCTTCGTCGCGAAACTTGGTTTGAATCTGATACCAGACCTGCGGGAGTTGCCGATACGAGCTGATCGAATGCCGGGCGATCGAAGTGAACACCTCCTCGTGAGTCATGCCGAGTCCCATCTCAGTGCTTTTGCGATCGCGGAACTTGAACATGTTCTCGCCCATCACCTCCCAGCGGCCCGACTCTTTCCAGAGTTCAGCCGGGTGCAGCGCGGGCAGAAAGAACTCCTGGCCGCCAACGCGATTCATCTCTTCGCGGATGATCTGCATTACTTTGAGACGCACACGTTGGCCGAGCGGAAGGAGCGAATAGACGCCTGCGGTTAACTGGCGAATGTAGCCCGCGCGAATCAGCAGCCGATGGCTTGAGACCTCGGCGTCAGCCGGGTCTTCACGCAGAGTGGGTATGAACAAATTGGACCAACGCATCTTCTCTCCTTGCATCTCCTGGCGAGGCACAGTCGTCGTATTGTGGAGCGGCGGAACGAAAGAAACTAGCAACTGCTTTGATATGCAGTCAAGCAAGCGGCTCATTCCCGCGGGAGTTTGGAAGGAAGAATCTGAAGGAAGGAGCGTCAACAGTCACTTCGAGAAGGGCAGGTCAATCCAGTTTTTGGTTGCGGCTCTTCAAAACGATTTCTTCGACAGCTTCCAGAATGGTGTCGATCGTGTCGTCGTCAGTGTCATCGTGAGAGATCAGGTCCATCAATCTGATCAGCTTCTCTCCGGTGGTCATCTCACTTCTCTGTTCGGGCGAGAGCGCGCTCAGACGAGCAGGGTCGGGTTCTATGCGGCGCTTCCACTGCTGAAAATCGAGAACGCGCGCCTGTGAGCCTTGAGGCCGGGGATATTCCAGCTCTGCATCCGTGGCGTGCGGACGCGCAGGGAAGGAAAAGAGCTTGTGCGCCCTGCCGGTCTGTCGTCGAGTAGTCTGTGTCTCGCGTCTGTGATGTGGACCTTCAGCAGGTTCGGTTATGAATCCCGAAACAGCAACCGTTGAGCGAGACGCGCGCCGCTGTTTCGATGCGATGGTGCTCCAGGTCTGACGCCACTCGGGGTACGCCGGCGCAAAGGGAGATGCAATCGCGATGTTCGATGCTCGTGTTGCTTCTTCGAGACGACCTAATCCAGCGAACTCTACCGCGAGACTATTCAAGTAATCGTAGTAAGCGTGGGGATGAGTCAAGCTGACTGCTCGTGCGAGAGGTAGCATGCGCTCCAAGCTATCGAGCGCTCCGCGATGATCGCCGTTCGTACTCTTGATTATTGCGATGTTCTGTTGAGTGTAGAGTGCCGCCAGCGGATCGAGTCCTGCTTTGTCAACTGAACGCCGCCCCGCTTCGACATAGAGCTTCAGTGCCGAGTTAAGGTCACGCCGAGCATGGAACACAACGCCTAATGAATGCATCGCTCTCGAGCTATAACGATGCGGCGATTCAAACGCAACAGATTCGAGAATTGTTTCAGCCGCATCGTAGTCTCCCCGCCGAATGCGCTCCAGCGCGCCAAAGTAACGCCCCGCACTCTTGTATTCGCGAGCCAGCGGCAAGCTGATCAAAGCTCTACTTACCTCTTCGATCAGGTCCAGGCGCCTGAATGCATATGCATACTCAGCCAGCGTTGTCAGCGCATCGCCCAATTGGATGAAGACTCGGTCTGCGCGCGCTCTTTCGATTATTTGTAACGAAACATGCTGATACAATCCGCGATGACCGAATCGCTCAGGCGTTTCGGAAAACTCTGAAAGGACGGAAACGTACGTGAAAATTAAATTGTTTTTAGCGGCTCTCTGCATGTTGATCCTGCCAGTGTTCTTTGCGCCGGCCGGTAATAACGAAAACACAACCTCGGTCCCCTTTGCAACAGTCGCAATCGCCGGGCATAACCTCGCTGGCGGCTGGTGCGACTGCGGAGCGCCGGGCTGCATCTGCGATCCCGGCGAAAATCAAGGTGGCAACAGCGCGCGACCGATATCGGATGATTCGCCGTCTCAACGTAACCCAAAGGCCAAGTCGGGTCGTGTTTCTGAACTCGACTTCAGCAGCGGTGCGTTCCTGATCGGCCTAGCACTCTTCATGTGGAGCAGACTACGCGCCTAGCTTTCTAGGCTGCGTAGTTCGCCCCGATGACTAGCTCTGCTTCATAGCTGCCCCATTTCCGGTGGCACGAGGAATTGTGTCTTCGTACGAACTGGCATTCTACTATAAGTGTGCTTTGATTACACAGGGAATATTTCCAAACAGCGCGGCGGATCTTAGTAATAGCCGGCGTACCGGCTCGGCTGTCAGGCTTGGACCTCGTTGTCCTTCGCTGTAGAGTATGAAGTGTCGACGCCAGGAGATTGAGCCGTGAAGCAAATTACCGAAGACTCTAACGGTACTGAGATTGACCTGGCGGCCGGGGAAACGCTTGAGGTCCGACTTCAGGAGAATCGCAGCACCGGATTCAAATGGGTTCTTGAGTCCGCAGGCGAGGGAGTATGCGCGCTCGCCGGCGATGCCTTTGAGAAAGGTAGCGCCATCGGTCAGCCGGGAACTCATCGCTGGGAATTTCGCGCTGAGCGGCCTGGTTCGACCATCATCACACTCTCGCATCAACGTCCATGGGAAGAGAAGCAATCGCCCGCTCGCCGCTTCACGCTGCGTGTGCGAGTGAGTGAATAAGAACGCGCGGGCACCCGAATGCAACGTGCGCCCGCGCCAGGGAACGATCAGAATAAACGACTATCACTTCACCAGACGGATTGTCCAAAAGTCATCTGAAAGGTTCGCGTCCAGGAGATAGGCATAGGGCATCGTGAAGTAGCCTTTGATCGCCCATCCGGTTCCCCAGGAATTGCGCACGATGAATCTTCGGCTCGAGTCATCGTAGCCGACCGCAAGCACAGCGTGACCGCCCAGCACTTGTTCCCCAGACTTCGGCATTGGGACGACGCCGGTCTTCGTCACCTGGCTGCTTTCAAAGCTCTCGTACACCGTAAAGCCGTAGACGAAGGGATAACCCGAGGCGAGACAGCCCTTCATCTGATTCTCGGTCCGGGCCACTCTCGCGTACTGAACAGCGATATGCTTCTTCGCTTCGGTGTAACACGCGGCTGAAGGCTTCAGAGTGAGCCGCGGGTTTGGTGGAAACGGACTGCCGTCGTAAGGCCATATGGTTTCGGGGCAGACCCCCAGTTTGTTAACCGACTTGATCCCGTCTCGAATGTAAGCGCCGCTATCCTGGCCGGTGGTTCCTTCAATGTCGCGCTCGTTGTAGTAAATGAACAGGCGCGACGGAACGACCGATGTCAGTCCTTCCTTTATCTGATCGAACTGGAAGCCCCCTCCAATAGCGTTGGCCGTGCAACTGCCAATCTGGCCCTGGTCATAAACAGGCGGGCATCCTTTGCGCAGGTCGACCTTTGTCGGGAGCGCCTGTAGCGCGGTGAGCGGCGCAGCATAGAGCAGGTCCCGCTGATCGGGCAGATCCGGCTTCCATCCGTATCGAGCAACAGTTCGTCTCGCAATATCTTCGTTTTTAGCTTTTCGTGGCATTGTCTTAGCTCCTTTAGCGTAATCTAGAATACACGTCGCTTGCGGCGTGCCTGTTAGCTGCGCTGCATTATAATACAAGTGTGACGACTATGACATTCGTTGTGCGCTGCTCAAGAGGTTAGGGCAACAAGTATCGACCTGGTTGCTAAACTTGGATGCTGTAAATGATTGGTTTCTCAGACACCCATATATCGAGGTAGTAATAGCCACACAGCTCAGGCCATTTGCGCCGCTCTTGAACGACGCTAGCTCGTGAGAAGGATTGCAGGAGCGGTTTCTTTTTCAGTTGATCAAGTAGGCTTGATAGAAGGTCAGTCGTCCAATTGTCCGGAGCGGTCTGCTCGACAAGCGGCTTCTTAGAGCGTTCTCATTTTGCGGACGGACTTTGGTCAGTATGGATGCGTGTGTAGAAGTAGAGTTACCTTATCTCATTCGGCGGTTTCTCCGCGGCCGGCTTTTGCTTTGGCGAACCATCGGCGTCGCCATTGTCCGCGTCGTCGGTCTTTGTCGAAGTGTCTTTGGGCTTGTTATCACTGTTTAGCGAAATGCCCATTATCTGCGGATTGTTCATGAACTCGGCCAGCCTGGCGGGGCTGAACTTCGTCTGCAGCACGACGGCGTTCTGCTGCTGAAGGGTGACGACCAACAGCTTCACGTCGTCATTCTCTCGCGTGACGTAAACATAAGACCATTGCTGTTCACGCGGCGAGCTGTATTGCACGAGCGGCGCCCATCTCGCATCGATCGTGTCGCGGATGAAAGCATGAAAATGGCCGCGCTCCGGTGACGGCGCATGCGAATAGTCGAGGTCCGTGAGCAACACCATTTTGAAGTTCTTGACGCCGGCAGGCTTGATCACTTTTACTGCGAACCTTGCAAGCATCATCGCTCCGAAGAAGCCTTGTTGCTTCGCGTTGTAATTCTTCTTGATGTGTCTGACCACTGAGCTGAAGCTTTCATCGCCGCCTAAGGCAACCGCCGGCGCGAGAGATATCAAAGCTAGTGTGATCAAGACTCGAGTCAGCAATCTCGTTTTGATCGTCATCGCTGATTACTCCGTTATTACTTCGTAGGGGGCTTCTCGTTGCGAACGAGCGTGGGCGGTTTCTTCTCGGATGGTTTCCCGGTGTCTGTCGTCTGCAGCCCCTGCGGTTGGTTCGGCTCTTTGTCTTTCTTCTTTTCCTTGACCGTCACTCCCGGAATCTGCTCGAGGCCGAAATGTGGGATGCCGAACTTCCCTTCCAGTTCCGCAAGCTTCGCAACATCGATCGGGCCGACGATGTTCACAACTGTGAATGCCTTCGCTTCGGCGGCCAGCACTGCGAGCCCTTTGATCACGCTGCCTTCGCTCATTATGGAAACATCGTAGTTGCCTTCGTGCTTGCTGCGGACGTTGGCGACGCTTGACCACCCCGGCGCGCTCAACTGCGAGCGGATGGAATCGACGTCCGCAAGCGTGAATTCGCCTTCCTTCTCGAACTCGAACCGCTTAACGAAGACTCCCTTTAAGCCCAGTATCAACTCCTTGATTTTGGCCTCGTCGGGTTTCTTGTCGCTCAGGAACGAAGCCGCCAATCTCAAGAGCTGCTCGTCCACCGTCACGTTGATGACCTTGTCTGCTCGCTCGGCAAACTTGTCGAGATGGCTCATATCGATCTTCGCGTGGTCCTGCGCGTAAGCGGGCGCCGCCGCGAAAGCTGAGAGCGCCGAGCATAGCGCGACTACTCTCATTGATTTGGTAATAAGCAATTTCATAATTCCTCCATCCGTGCTGCCAATTTCATTCCAGCTAAGGCCAGCTAAGGCCAATTAAGGTTGAATGCCGTCGTCGTGGACCGCCTTCTGCGCATCGTTGAGCGCGGAGCTTGCGATGGAAAGCGCAAGCATCAACTTCTCCTTCGCGGCTTCGCCTTCAGCCCGCAGCTCTCGCTCTTCTTGATGCCGGGCCAGCGCAAGCCGATGTTTCAAAGCTCTGCGCTGCATGTCCGGCTTCGACTCCACAACCGCCGCCGATTGCACAGGTTCATTGTTGAACGTTTCGGAATTCACCGCATCATTGCTGCGCGCATCCGGCGGTGATGTAGTCTCGGCTACTGTGCTGCGATCTACAACCGGGGTGTGACGCAGCTTCGCGTACTGCATCGCGCCAATCGCGAGCAACAGCGACGCGGTCACGCCGATCGCCACCCAACGTAACTTTGGCGGCTCGAGCAGCATCGCCAGCTTCGTCCACCAGCGCAGGCGCGGCGGACGTTCAAGCGACACTCGCTCGAGGACACGCGTCGTGAAATCAGCCGAGGGCTGTTCGCGTCTGAAGGCGTTTCGTAATTCATCATCCAACCTACTATCCAACCTACTATCTGGCCTACTATCTGGGCGGCTCATATTGTTACCTCTCCTAACGTGCGGCTCAGCTTGTCTCTCAGCATCGAGAGCGAGCGCCGCAGATGGCTCTTCACAGTGTTGAGCGGCATATCGAGCACCTTAGCGATCTCTGACGGATCAAGGTCTTCCTGATAGCGGAGTATCACGACCAATCGCGCTTTCTCTGGCAGCGTTTCAACGACGCGTCGCAGCATCTCGGAAAGCAGCAGATCATTCTCAGTGGTGTTCGCCATCAGTTCGGGAACGTCCTCGATGCTTACTTGAGGGCGCACCTTCTGACGCCTAACCTGATCGATGCACCGGTGACTGGTCACCTTGCGCAGCCAGAATGTAAGGTGCTCGGGCGACTTTATCGAGCGAAGGTTCTGGTACAAATTCAAAAAGACTTCCTGCGCCAGTTCCTCGGCCAGCGATCGATCACGCAGAAAGTGGTACGCGAGACCGAAGACCATTCCCTGGTGCTGGCGAACAATCTGCTCGAACGCCAGCTCACTACCAATGACCGAGCCCTCGAGCGGGTCCACGAGCCGGGCTGCCGTCGCCTTATTCAATGCGATTGTTCCTTCCCACCCCACCATGCACTAGTACGCAGGAGCATTCCTGACGAATGCACTTTTTCACAGGAAGACAGAATCACCAATCGGACGCTAGTGTCAGTCCTCCAGAACTTACTATCCTAACCGCATCGTATCATCAAGCGGAGGCCAAATGAGAGACCCGGGCATCGCGGCAGTTTTGAGTTTTTTCATTCCAGGCGTAGGACAGATCTACAACGGCAAGATACTTCGCGGAATCTTCTGGCTGATTGTGACACCCGGAGTGTGGATCGGAACCGGAGGATGGTTCGGCTGGGTGTGCCACATCATCTCGGCCTGCACGGCTTATTGGTATGCACGCCGCCATCCGATGGGCTGATGAATGGCTTTGGTGCGTTGGTGTTTTAGTGGTTGAATCCCTATGCGCTCTTGATCTCTCCGGCCTTTGCCATCCTAATAATGTTATCCGCAGCTCGATACGCGAGCGCTTGAATCGTGCAAGTCGGCTGACCGCGTCCCGAGGTCACAAAGCTGCTGCCGTCGCAGATGAAAAGATTCCCTGCGTCGTGCGCGCGATGATACTTGTTCACCACTGACGTCTTTGGGTCGTTTCCCATTCGGCACGTACCCAACAGATGAAACCCGAACGACTGCTCCCCGACCGGATAAGCCCACTTCTTTTTCGCGCCGGCGGCGTCAAGCAACTCCGTAGCGCGATCGAGCAGGAACTTCGATATCTTCAAGTCGTCGGGATGGTCCTTGTAGGTTATTCTCAGAGCCGGCAGTCCCCACGCGTCCTTCGCGACATCATCAAGCGTGACCGTGTTTCTTTCCATCGGCAAAGAGGTCGCGTGCGCGAGCGCAATCACCGAGCGTGTGAAACACTCTCTCA